>CAZARO010000702.1:0-3878 GCA_964487165.1 uncultured Solibacteraceae bacterium
CCGCCCCGGTAAGCCGCGCGCCCGCAGCTCCTGATTCCATAGCCACGTTCACCAATTCGTCCAAAGCCGGCGAACTCACCCGCAGCCGGTCGCGCAGGCTCGCGTGCGACTCCACCAGCAGGCGCCCAAAGGCTTCGCAGTCTGCGCGCTCCATGGCTTCCACCGCGGCGCGCACGCGCAACGCTTCGCTGGTGGTGTGGAGGAAGCTGTCACGCTGCGGACCGGCGTCGAGCTTAGCGGCCGCTTCTTCCGCGATCTCCAGGGCATCGCGGTACCGCCGCAGCCCCAGTCGCGCCAGCGCCGTGTCGCCCGCCTGCCGCCGCAGGTTGTACTCGCTGCGCGCCGCGCCCGATTTTTCGGCCGTTTGCAAGCTGTGCGCCACCAGAAAACTCCAATCGGCCGGCACGTGAATGTGGCGCACCGCCAGCGGCGCGAACTCCACCAACGTCGCGCAGCCGGCCTTCGACGCGAGCGCCGCCGCATGATCCATGCCGCCGCCGCGCGTGCCCACGAACTGTTCGCCGTCGGGCAAAATCTCCATCAACTCTTCAAATGAAGCCGTGCGGCCGTTGGCCTGGAGCAACGCCAGAGTGAATGCCACCAGCAGCGCCGAGGAGGAAGAGAGTCCCGCGGCCGCCGGCAGGTCGGACTCCACCGTGGCGTCCACGCCCTCCAGCACGCCCCATTTGCACCCCACCGCTTGTGCCGCCGCGCGCAGGTAATTTTCCCAGTCGCCGGCGGCCACCGGAGTCAGGCCCTCGCGCCACTCGAATTGCCGCACACCGTAAGACGCGCTCTGCGCCACAATCCGGCGGTCCACGCGCGGCCGATACGTCACCTGCACGCGCCGCCGCAGGGCCATCGGCAGCACCGGCAAGCCGTGATAGTCGATGTGCTCCCCAATCAGGTTGACCCGGCCCGGGGCCCATACGGTTCGCGCTTGCGTTTCCTGCGGCACCCGATCACGATACCACTATGTGCGCTCGCTTCCCGTGGATTCTGTCGCTGGCTGCCGTGGCCTTCGCCGCGATGGCGGCCGATACTCCCTCTCCCGCCCTGCTGGTGGTCAACAAGGAAGGATCGCTGGCGATTGTCGACCCCGTATCGAACTCCATTGTGGCTACGGTACGCACCGGCGACGGCCCGCATGAGACGGTAGCTTCGAGCGACGGAAAATTGGCATTCGTGAGTAACTATGGCGACGGAACTACGCCCGGCAATACTATCTCCGTGATCGACCTGGTGCAGCGCCGGGAACTGCGCCGGGTCAGCCTGGGAGTGCTGCACAGCCCCCACGGTCTCGCTTTCGCCGGCGGCAAACTGTATTTCACCGCCGAGACCGATAAGATCATCGGAACTTATGACCCCGCCGCCGATAAGATCGATTGGCTCCTCGGTACCGGCCAGAACATAACTCACATGATTGCGGTGGCCGCTAATCTCAATACGATTTTCACGTCCAACATAGGCTCCAACACCGTTAGTCTGATTGCGCGCAGCGGCTCGCAAAACTGGGACCAGACCGTAGTTCCCGTGGGTAAGGGTCCGGAGGGTTTCGACGTTTCGCCCGACGGCAAAGAACTCTGGGTGGCCCACTCGCGCGATGGCGGCGTCTCCGTGATCAACCTCTTCGAAAAACGCGTGGTCCACACTTTCGGCGTGCAGACCAAGCGCTCCAACCGCTTGAAATTCACTCCCGATGGCCGCCTGGTGCTGATTACCGACCTGGATGCCGGGACCCTTCTGGTGCTCCATCGCGCCACCTGTAAGGAGCTGAAACGGATCGCCATTGGCCATCAGCCGGCGGGCATGCTCATCGCCCCGGACAGCTCCCGCGCCTACGTGGCCGTGACCGGAGATGACAACGTTGCCGTTATCGATCTGAAAAAGCTGGAGTTACAGGCCCGAATCCGAACTGGCGCCGGTCCCGACGGCATGGCTTGGGCGGTTCGGTAGCCTCCGGAACACCCGTGCCGCGTAACATTTCGGGTCTCCCCTTCGTCCCAAATGGTAACGAGTCATACAAAATAGTCGAAGTGCCCGGCAGCAAATCCGGGCGCGGAGATCTTTGAATTTTCATAAGGAGAACCTATCGAATGAAACTGAAGTCCCTTTTTCTGGCCGGACTGCTGGCTATCTTTACGATCTCGACAGCAGCCGCCAAGAGCTACGACGTAGCCTTTTCCTCACCTACCAAGGCGGGCAGCCTGCAGTTGAAGGCCGGTGCGTACAGGTTGTCGGTAAACGGCAACAAGGCGACGTTTACGGCGATTGAAAATGCGAAGTCATTCACCACCGACGTGAAGGTCGAAACCGGTGACCAGAAGTTCGCTGAGACGAAGGTGGATTCGACCAGCGAGGGCGGTACCAACGTCGTCAAGGATATCGAGCTCGGCGGTTCTAAGATCCGGCTCGATTTCTAAATCGTTTCCCAGGCCTTTCCTCCGGGCTGGCCGGCCACGTCTGCCGGCTCCTCTCCCCCACCGTTCCCGTCACCTCGTGCAGTGGCCTACAATAGCACCATGTCTACGCCCGAGATCCCGGCCAACGGCCGCCGCGGCTTCCTTCGCCGCGCCCTCACCGCGACCGGCATAGCCGCCGCCACGTCCCAAGCGGCCTTGCCCCAGAGTCGCCCCGACAGCACCTCACCGTCCCTTTTGCTGCCGCCCTACGCGCGCGCCCAGACGCACAAGTCGCTCAAGCAATCGAGCTACGACCGCACTGGCGGCAATGGCGATTCGTGGCACATTCCGGCCGGCGGCGTGCAGGAAGTTTTCCGCGCCGATGGCCCCGGCATCATCTCGCATGTCTGGTTCACCATCGCCGCGCAGAGCGACATGCATCTCAAGGAACTGGTGCTGCGCGCCTGGTGGGACGACAACCCCAAGCCCAGCATCGAAACGCCCATCGGCGATTTCTTCGGCCTGAATTTGGGGTCGTACTTCAATTACCAGTCGGAGTATCTGGCCTGCTCGCCCGGCAAGTCGCTCAACTGCTATTTCGCCATGCCGTACCGCAAGTCGGCGCGACTCAACGTCACCAACGAAGGCAAGGGCGTCGTGGGCGCGTTCTATTCCAATATCGACTACATGACCGTCCCCAGCCTGCCTGACGACGCCATGTATTTCCACGCGCAATATCGCCAGGCCGCGCCTTGCACGCCCATCACCGGCGATGCCGCCAAACTGAATCTCGACGGCCGCAATAACTACGTCTACATGGAGACTCGCGGGCGCGGCCACCTGATGGGCGTGACTCTCGGCGTGCTCGAAAACGCTCCCGGCTGGTGGGGCGAGGGCGACGACATGATTTTCGTCGACGACGAAAACAAAGTGCTCATCAACGGCACCGGGTCGGAGGATTATTTCCTCGGCAGTTGGGATTTCGGCGGACGCGATGGCGCGCAGCCCTTCGGCTATTCCATGTACGGCGCGCCGCTCATCGTCAACGCCGAGCGCACCGGCGGCCGGTACTGCTGCTACCGCTGGCACGGCGACAATCCGGTGACGTTCGAGCGCTATCTCAAGCACACCATGGAGCACGGCCATGCCGACGACCGCGGCGACAATTTCTTCTCCTGCGCTTACTGGTATCAATCGACGCCGTTCACCGATTTCCCCGCGCTCCCGCCCCTGGAGTCGCGGATTCCCGTGGTAAAGACCGCATGAAACTGACACGACGCGAAGCCGCCGGCGCGCTCACCGGCGTATTGGGCCTCGCGCAGGCAAATCCGCAGCCGGCGCCCGCCGCCGCACCGCGCGAAGTCCACGCTGTGTGGGCTGGAGCCGGCGATGCGGGCACTACTGTCGATTCCGTGCGCGCGTTCGTCGCGCAGTTGAAGCGCGCCAACATCCACAAGGTCGTCATGGGCGTCAAAG
>CAZARO010000703.1:0-3869 GCA_964487165.1 uncultured Solibacteraceae bacterium
TCTGCAGGCGTCCAGGATGCGTCGGGCACTTGATTCCGCAGCAGGGTAAGGTATCGAAGTTCGCTGCGTCGACATCGATCAATTGAGGCGTGCTCGCCATCGGCTCACCTGTGGCTAGGCTGTCACCACGGAGTGTAACTCCCGGACGCCCGCGCCGCCACCGCTATGCCGGCCAGCGGATCGGAACAAAGCGGATTTCGACCCGCTGATTCAAAGCGCCTGCGATCCTGCGCAACGTTGCCAGGGAGTGGCCTTCATAATCGGCGTCCTCAAGACGGCAGATGACCGATCTGTGGTACCAATGAGCCTGGCAAGCTGGGTTTGGGTAAGGCTCGCCGCAGTCCTCAACTCGCGGATCCTGCAGGCGATCACGCCGTTCGCTCGCGCCTCCTCAAGATTTTTCATCCGGCCGCTTTCCCTGCGTAGAAACGGCGGTGAAGGATCTCCACTGCGTCGCTGGCGGCTTTCGTTCGCTTGGTCGGCCATTTCAGAAGTTCGGTAACATATTCCCACCAGACCGCTCCCTCGCGGTCGCGGCTCTGAACGAGGCTGCATGCAGAGCCGCGACCGTAAGTAAGGGAGCGGTTGCAGTTGAGTCTGCGGAATACCCATGTGTATTTGAGAAATGGTGTACTTAGTCATGTTCAAATCTCCCGGTTGCCGACCGGAACGCCGGCGTGGTGCTCAAGTTCCCGGCACCCGCGAAGTAGACGCCACGGAAAATCGCGACCGCAATTCCGCGCTCACCGCGGTGGGCCTTTTGCTGGCCGCGTCGATGGGGCACCAGAGCGTCCGCGCCCGCGCCAGCACGCACTCCGGCTCTTTAGTCGCCAGATCCCCGGCGCGCAGGATTTCGGTGTGACGCTCGAAGCGCAGGCGCGTCGCCGTTCCCACCCACGTGCGGGCCACGATCCGGTCGGCGAGATGGGCCGGACGCAGGTAGTCGATCTCGTGGCGCAGCACAATCCAGAAAAGTCTCGCCTGGTCGGCGGCCGGCGCGCCTGCCCGCCAGTGCGCCACCGCCGCATCCTGCACCCACCGCACATAAGTAACGTTGTTGACGTGCCCGAGTTCGTCGATATCCGCGGCTTCCACGTGGATTGGCACTTCGAACCGTTGCTGGTCCTCACTCATGGTTTTAGTATGTGCGATGCTGTGTACGGAGGCGCGATGGAGTTTCGGCAGCTTGAGCTCTTTCTGGCGGTCATCGAGGAGTCCAGCGTCACGCGGGCGGCCGAGAAGATGTACCTTTCCCCCGGCGCCGTCAGCCTGCAACTGCACAGCCTGGCCGACCATTTACAGACCGAGCTTTTCATCCGCCGCGGCAAACACCTGGTGCCCACTCCGGCCGCCCTGCGGCTCGCCGAGCATGCCCGCTCGGTACTCTCGCAGGTGCGCCAGATCGAGCAGGAATTCTCCGGCGACCCGCTCACCGATAAGCGGCCTTTTCACTTCGCCACCGGCGCCAGTACCTTGATCCATCGCCTGGGGCCGCCGCTGCGAAGGCTGCGCAAGAGGTTCCCCAACACGCCCATCGAGATTACCGTGTCGGCCACGGAGGAAATGGTGGCGGGCCTGCTCGACCGCCGCTTCGATCTGGCTCTCATCTCGCTGCCCTTTGCCAACGACAATATCGACGTGATCCCCCTGTACGAGGAGGAACTGCTGATTTTGAAGCCGGCCCCGCAACGAGTGAGCGGGGCACATATCGGCTGCATTCAGCCCGCGGAGTTGGCCCATGCGTCGTTCCTGCTCTATCCCAAGCGGAGCAACATGCGCGCCATGATCGAGCAGTTCCTGCGGGACATGGGGATCACGCCCCGCGTGATTATGGAGGCCGACGATACCGAGGCCATCAAGAAGGCCGTGGAAGCGGGGTTCGGATATTCCGTGCTGCCCGAATCGGCGCTGCGCGGCGGCTCGCGATTTTTCCACCTGTTTCGCGTGCAGGGGCGCAAACTGGCCCGCACGCAGGCGCTGGCCATGGCGCGGACGGAGCGCCGCCGCTCGCTCACCGAATCGGTCGCGCGATTCCTGGAGTCGGCGCTGGCGCGGCCAAAGTAGGAGAGGCTTCGGCGGAAGGCGACCGTTGGAGTTGGCCATCTGCTTCCTGACCGGCGCGCTGAAGCCCACCGCACCGGCGGCGCCGGCTTCAGCCAGGCTTCAGCCCGCGACTGGGCTTTGGCTATTCATGCATGCAGTCGGCTAGAAGGGTGGGGCAGGCAATCGTGCCTGCAGGCGGCCTTTCAGGCCGCCGAGCGCCGGCTGCCAGCCCGCGAGCCAGGACTAACTGCCCCACAGAGTACTCACCGCAGGTTTTCGACCGTGCCCACCGCCCCGCGCCGTCAGCGCCCCTGCTCCATCAGCGAGATTACGCCCAGCAAAGCGCCCCAGTGGTAGTATCCATCGCTGCTGCGGACGTCGTTGCCGGCTCCCGTGTTGGCGTTGTAGTTTTCATAAATGGCGCGTTCGCCTTGCCAACCCTTCATGAGCAGCTTCAACGAACGCTCCGCCAGATCGGCGCGCGCCGGGGCCAGATCGTAGTTGCGCAGGCCGAGATACACCAGAAAATTCATCGGCCCCCAGATGCGGCCGCGCCAATAATCCTGGTCTGCGTATCCTTGTACATTGCGCGCGATCGCCGGGATCACCCAATCGCCGTGAAACTCCTGCGGGTTGAAGTAATGCTCCGCGACCATGCGGGCGGCCTGCTGCTGCGTGGCTGCCTTGGCGATCAGCGGGTAGAAATTGGTGGGCGAAAGTTTCGGCGAGCTCTCGCCGGTGTCGGTGCGGCGATTGAGATACATGCCGGTTTTCTCGTCCCACAGGGTGTTCAATGAGGCGGCGTACTTAGCGGCGCGCGCGCTCAGTTCGCGGGCGTCTTCGGGTTTGCCCAGGACTTTGGCGATCTCCGCCAGCGCTTTGCAATCGGCCACATAGAGCGCATTCAACCCCACGTCGGCCATCTCCAGGCGGTTGGTGCGCGGATTGAAGGGCACGCCATCGTACATCGGCGAGTTGTCGAGGCCCGATTCGAACAGCGCCGCCTGAAAGTTATGATACGTGCCGTCGACCAGCTGCGGCACATCGTCCGAACCCCAGGCCAGCAGCCCGTTGGCGTCGCGCGCGGTGGGCCACCAGCGATTCCAGCGCAGCAGTTCGTCGTAAACCTCGGCCAGGAACCAACTCTCTTTGTGCCGCTGGTAAATCTCCCACACGATCAGGCTTCCCACCGGTGGCTGCGACCGGTCGTCGCTCTGAATGTTGTACGCCGATGCGCAATTGGGCACGAAACCGCGGCGCGTGATTCCCTTGGTTACCTCCACGGCGTTGGCGAAGGCCAGGTCGCGATTGTACAGGCCATACATAAAGGAGGCGAAGTAAGTGTCCCAGTCGAACAGCACGTAGCCGCCCCAGTTGGCGCTCCACCCCCGGCTGACGGGCGAGATGGCGCGATCGTTCTCGGGATCGTAAGTCAGGTTCCAGCCGAGAATGGTCTGCATGGCGGTGAAGACTTCCTTCGCTGTGCCGTAGCCGTCCAGCTTCTTCAACTGCGCGTCACGGTGCTGCTGCACGATGGCCGATATCTGGTCGAGCGTCTTCGCCGGCCCCGTATAGATAGCGAAGCGCCCTTCGAACGGCATCGAAAGGTATGGCGTGCCCACCGTGACGAAGGGGTCGCCGGCCTCCGCCGCAGTGGTGCGCACTTCGAATGCCCGGCCACCCTCGCGGCCCGACTGCGCCTTCAATACCGCTCCCTCGCGGCGCACCGAGCCCGGACGGTTCCAGTAGTAGCCCGTCTCGACGATGAGGTGCTCGGGGCGCAGTTGGGCCCGCTTCTGCACCGTCACCACGATATACTCCTCGCC
>CAZARO010000704.1:0-3867 GCA_964487165.1 uncultured Solibacteraceae bacterium
ACTCAGTACGGCTACCACATCATCCAGGTTCTGGCGCACGAAGACGCCCGCGTGAAGCCCCTGGCGGAAGTGAAGGACGATCTCGCCAAGCAGTGGAGGCAGCAGCGCGTGGGCGGCATCCTGCAGAAGATCTCGGACAGAGCGCAAGCGGCTCTACAGAAGGACCCCGATCATCCCGACAAGGTGGCGGCGGAACTGGGCATGGAAGTGGTGCATGCCGACGGCATCGCGCCCGGACAGCCCGTGCCGGGCGTGGGGGTCAACCCCGATTTCGACCAGGCCATCGCGGCCCTGAAAAAGGGTGAGGTGTCGCAGGCCGTTTCGCCCTCTGCGAATAAGGTGGTGGTCGCCGAAGTTACCGCTATCGTGCCGGGCCACCCGGCGTCGTTCGAGGAAGTAAAATCGCAGATCCACGATGCCATGGTCAATACCAGGCTGACGAAGCTGGTGCAGGATAAATCGAAGGAATTGGCCGACGCCGCCAGGGCGAACGGTGGCGACCTCGCCAAGGCCGCCAAAGCGATGGGGCTCGAAGCCAAGACCACGGAGCCGTTCAAGCGGCAGGCCAGCGTGGACGGCCTGGGGTCCGCCAGTTATTTCGAAGAGGCTTTCAAGACCGCGGCCGGCACCGTGCTCAACCCGGTTCCCATGCCGGATGCGACGGTGGTGGCCAAGGTGGTGCAGCACGTGGAAGCGGACATGTCGAAATTGCCGGCGGAGCGCGCGCAGATCATCGAGACACTCAAGGGGGAAAAGGCGCGCGAGCGGAACACCATATTCGAAACCGGGCTGGTGGAAGAATTGGAGCGCCAGGGCGTGGTGAAGCGGCATACCGACGTGGTGACGCGGATTATATCGAGCTTCCGCTCCGGCACCTAGGCAAGGCTTCGCCTTGATATCCCTGCGGGATATGGGAGTCAGGAGTCAGAAGACAGAATGAGCACAGGACTACACGACTGAAGTCGGTTCCAATTATTGAAGCAGTTCTGTTTACAAATCGGCATCTAAGAACCTAATGCTGCATACCATCATCGACTTTCTCCGGTCGTTATATAATCCGGAGAAACTGATTCAGCTTCTGAGCATGCTGCTTTCCAATTGGCTGGGATATGCGGCGTTGTTCGGCCTGGTATTTTCCGAAACCGGCCTGCTGGTGGGGATCGTCGTGCCCGGCGATTCCATGCTGTTCACGGTGGGAGTAGTGGTGGGCGCCGGCCACTCGAATATCGCGCTGGTGAACGCAGTTCTCATGCTGGCTGCCATCGTTGGAGACTCCACCGGTTACCTGTTGGGCCGCCAAACGGGACCGCGAATTTTCAGCCGCAAGGATTCACTCTTTTTCAAACAAGAGTACGTGACCCGCACGAAGGCATTTTATGAACGATACGGCGGAAAGACCATCCTGTTCGCCCGCTTCCTGCCGGTGGTGCGGAGCTTCGCCGCCTTTATGGCCGGGGTTGGCCGGATGCCTTATACGCGATTCCTGCCATTTAGTATCTGCGGCGGCATAGGCTCAGTGTTCCTGTTGACGACGTTGGGCTACGAGTTGGGTGGCCTGCCGTTTTTCCGCCGCTATTTCGACAAAGTGATTCTGTCGATCGTCTTCCTCTCGCTCTTGCCCACCCTGATCGAAGTGATCAGGGCGCGTCGGCAGCACGCCGAACCGAACGCTTAGCGCGCCGCCGGCAGAATGTCGTTGTAGGAGTGCCGCGCCCATCCCGCGTAATGCGGATTAGAGCGGTTGGCATCGTCCATCGCATGCAGCATGGCGGGCAGCCTTTCGCCGTAATCCGCCGTGCGCGCCGCGATAACCATTTGCGCCAGATCCGGTTGGTCCAGACCCTCATACGCCATGGCGAGAAATCGCCGGCTGGCAGCGCGGAGTTCTCCCTCGTCCCGACTGCCCAACTCGTAGAGCATCAAAGTCAGGCGCGGCAGCGAGGTGAGCAGCATCCTTCGCTCGGCGAGAGTGCCCCGCAGAAGTTTCTCCGGGATATCGGCGTTGACCATCATGTGGGCGGGTTCGGCCAGGGCGCGAACTTCACCGTACGCTTCCACCAGCCCGGGGAGAAAGGCCAGATTTCCACGACCCTTATTCTCCGGTAGCTGCTGCGGTTCGATGTCGAGATGTATCCCATCGACCCGGCCGGCGTGGCCGCGGTTGAACTGCACAATCGCGCGCACTCGATCCAGGAGCTTCTGCCGGTGTTCGCCTGCCTGGGCGGCGCCGGTGCTCGAAAGCAGAGCTTCCACCCGAATGGCGGACCCATGCAACAGAGAGATCAGGTGAGCGAGCGGCGCCGGGCCATCGGCAGGCAGCGCGGCGTACACTTCGTCGATGCCCTGAGACTGGCAGAAATCTCGCAGCGTCTCCGCTCCGCGAGGCGCTTCCAAAACGGAGGAACTCCTCCACACCCACAGGCCGTGAACCGCGGGCGTATCCGCCGCCGGTAGCGGCAGAGCGAGCACGCCGAATAGCATCGCTCCCAGTGTACGGAGCGGTAAGCGCACGGCCGGATTCACGCATAGTACAGTATCACGAGCGAGCCGCAAGCTGCGCGGATGAAGTACCATTGACCGTGAGGAGACCCGTCACTTGCCGCGTTTTTTGCTGTTCGCCTGCTTCCCCGTGTTATTGCTGAACGCCCAGGAGCCTACCCGCGTTTTCATGCAACGTTGCCAGCAGTGCCATTCGCTCAACAGCGGAGCGCACGCGCCCCTGCCCGATGACCTGGCCTCCATCCCCTGGGAGAACATTCTCAAATCGCTCGAGACCGGCAACATGAAGGCGCAGGGCGCAGCGCTTACGGCAGACGAACGCAAGGCGGTGGCGCGGTATCTCGGTAAGGCCGGGCCGGTAGTTCTGCCGGCGATGGGCGGCCACTGCGCGGCCGGCGCGCAGCCCGTGCCCGGATCGGCGTGGAACGGCTGGGGCGTCGACGATGGGAACAGCCGCTTTCAACCGGCCGCGGCCGCCGGATTGAACGCGGAATCGGCGGGCAAACTGCAATTGAAATGGGCCTTCGGTTTTCCCAACGGCAACACGGCCTTCGGCCAGCCCACCATTGTGGACGGCCGGTTGTTTACGGGCAGCAACGACGGAACCGTGTATGCGCTCGACGCGCGCAGCGGCTGCATTTACTGGATGTTTCAAGCCCAGACGCTGGTGCGCTCGGCGGTAGTGGCCGGCCCCGGTCCGCGGGTTTATGTGGGCGACCTGGAATCGAATTTCTATGCGCTCGATGCGGCTACCGGCAAGTTGATCTGGCAGAAGAGACTGGATTCGCAGCCCTTCACGCGCATCACCGGAACGCCCAAACTGCACGCCGGCCGCCTGTACGTGCCCATCGCATCGCAGGAAGAAAACTCGGGCTCCAATCCGCAATACCCATGCTGTACGTTTCGCGGAAACGTGGTGGCGCTGGAGGCCGCAACCGGCAAGGAAATCTGGCGCAGCTTCACCACGCCGGAAGCCAAGCCCACCAAAGTGAGCGCCACCGGCGTACAATACTACGGGCCTTCGGGCGCCACCATCTGGTCTTCACCCACGCTCGATCTCGCGCGGAACCTGCTCTACGTTACCACCGGCAACGGGTACTCTGATCCGCCCGTGAATACCGCCGATGCCGTGGTGGCGATGGACCTCGATACCGGCGCCATCCGCTGGACCCGGCAGGCCACCCTGGATATGTTCAACTGGGGGTGCGGGCGCGGCGGTCCCACGGGCAATTGTCCCGCCAACGCCGGCGAAGACGTGGACTTCGGCTCGTCGGCGATCCTGGTGGAATTGGACGGCGGGAAGCAGATGCTGGTGGCGGGCCAGAAATCCGGCACGGTACACGGACTCGATCCCGGCCAGAATGGAAA
>CAZARO010000705.1:0-3856 GCA_964487165.1 uncultured Solibacteraceae bacterium
GCCGCCTCCTAAGCGACAGGTCGGCAGTTCGAATCTGCCCGTCCCTACCACTTCTCTCTCTCTATCTATCTATCGGCTTTCGCCCGCGCGAGCAGCACGTCCACTCCCAGACGCGGCGCCCAGCTCTCCACGTATGCCCAATCCATGTCCGGCGTGGCAAGAATCACCCTCAAAATGTCCGTCCATTGCCGCTCCGATGTTTCGCCGCCCGCTTTGTACCATTGCAGCTTCGCGAGTACAATGTCCTCCGCGGACGCCACCGGATATTGCGCGCCGGTTCCCAGTGCCGGGAGTGCTAAACTACTGGCGCGCCCCAGTTGTGTTGCACCGAAGTCGTCCTTTACCGGAAAAATGTCAACCTTCTGGCTGAATGGGATGTAAATCAGATTGAACGCTCGCCCCACCGATACCGCAGCGCGAACCTGATCCGCGTCGGCGTACCAGTCCTTGCCGAGAGTTTCCGCCAGTTCCGCAGCCTGCTGGGGAAAAATCCTCGCCAACAGATCGATGTCTTCGGTTGCGCGATAGTATCCACGAGCGGACGAGGCCACTGACCCGACAATGGCGTATGGAATCGCCAGCCGGTTCAACGCCGCGGCAAGAAGCTCAAATGTTCTGGCAAGCCGGAGCATCGTAGGGCAGTTCGCTGCCGTAAACCTTGCGGAATAACTCTTCGCCCAGAGTCTGCCGCGCGAATCGCAGGAAGATCTCCCGCTCGCTGGCGTGCGGATACCTGTCGCGAAGACCCGCCTCCGCGAACTGGCGAACCATTTCGGACCATTCGAACGCCAGTTGCATCTTCTCCGACGGCGGCATGTTCCGCTGAAGGTTGGTGAGAACCTCCCATGCCTCGGGTGTAGTGTCCGCCGGCCGCATACTTTATTATGGGCCTACGCCACCTGGTCGATTACCGCCAAATCTCAGGTCTCGCATACGCGTACCGGGTGACTGCCCACATGCCGGGCAAATTCAAGGCGCAAGAAGCCAAGCTCGCCAGCACCGCAACGCGCACTCCCTTTTCGCGCGCCAGTTTCCGGTGCGTGGGAGAAAACAGGCCATACGCCATCGCCACCCAGGCCAGGGGAACCACAATTTCCCAAAACATCCGGGGCAGATACGCCCGCTGATACGCGAAACCGAACAGGCCCGGCATCAGGACCAGGTTGAACGCCGCCTCAAACAAGTCCCAACCGGCCGTCGACCTGGGCCGCTTCAAACGCATCCCGACCCGGCCCGCGGCCGTGACTACCACCAGCAGGCACATCCCCCAGGCATATATTTTCCACGCCAACGCGGCACCTCGTCCTCACAGGTACTGTAACAAGACCGCAGAACTCCGCGCGGAGCTTTTCCGAAGCACTTCGCGCGCCGTGCAAGTGCTCTCGCCCAGCACCGTGAGGCAGCATCAGGGGTTCGGCATCTCGATGGCGTTAATGGGCCGTCTGCTCGGCTTACACGTCCCGGTAGAAGGCACGGTCCAGAAAGGGGCAGACCGCGTCCGCATTGCCCCGCGCCTGGTGGATGTCCATACCGGCAGATTGATCTAGGCTCGCAGTTACGGCTATCCCGCGGCTGATCTAGTTTCCGGCATAGCCAGATCTGAGAATTTATCTCTCACATTTCGGGGCGTGGCCGACTCGACAAGACGTTAAGACCTTAAATGCCGGTCTCGCGCGACAGCCAAGGATACGTGAGGTATCCGTCACCCTCTCCTTGGGATATCAAGGGCGCAGCCCTTGGCTATATCTAGGCCAGGTGCAGGAGCGGGCAGCGCACGACATAGCGATGCCAGTGGCGCAACCTCTCGCCATCCGATAGGCCCCTGGTTGCGCCGCCCATTCTGACTTCACGGACCCGATGGGGCCGCTCCTGACTCTTGACTTCCATGTCCCGCAGGGACATCAAGGCGAAGCCTTGCCTAATTCGCCGTGCCTTTCTCCACGCGATCCAGCACCAGCACATTCACTGCCGCCGTCCCGGCACGCTCCAGCCTGAGCCCCATCTGCTCCTTGACGGCGTCAAACACGGTCGCCTCGGGCGAAGGCATTTTGCCCGTCCATGCCAGGCAACCCGCAACAGAGGATGGCGGAGGTGGAGGCGCTGGGGGCGGGGCGCCCTCTGCATCCGTACGAATCTGCGGCCGGCTCGACCATGCGAGGATGAAGTAATACCGGCCCGGGATTCCCGTTCGGTCGACCACCGGCTTGTCGATAACCGCGGCCAGCAACTCCGCGAAATTCGCCATGGTGCCGGACCGGTCGCAGTCCACGGCATCCGCGGTCTCCTTCACCGGATGCAGCTTCGCCGCGTCTTTCCCGGGCAAGAGTGCGTAGGCCGGCATCTCCCGCTTCTCGCTGTGCTGCACTAGATGGAACCTCGCCGCGAGCAGGTTCTGCACCATTTGGCGCTCCTGGTCAGCGGTGGTGCCGCGAGGTTTGGTAGCTACGATGTCGTAGCGATCGCGCTCGATCCATGGCGGCCCCTCCACCTGGTAGCGCGTCACCTGGTACGCCTCCGTC
Source organism: uncultured Solibacteraceae bacterium (assembly GCA_964487165.1). Lineage (GTDB taxonomy): Bacteria > Acidobacteriota > Terriglobia > Bryobacterales > Bryobacteraceae > PALSA-129. The sequence continues at coordinate 2,520 of CAZARO010000705.1, forward strand.
AAGAGGCGCTTGACCGTATAGTTCCGATAAGTCACCCGGCCGGGAGTGCTCTCCCGTATCGATTCGATCAATCCTTCCGTCTGCGCTGCCGGCTTCAGCGACGCGGCATCGAATTCTTTCGGCTGCCCGGACGCAGCGCAAACCGCCAGAGCCAGCACCCACAAGCGTCGCAACATAGAGCGATTAGACTCCGCCCGCGGCGGCGATGTTCCCAATCGCCTTGCTACATTGAAACTATGACCGAGGGTTACCAAGCATTGCGCCATGGCGCCGCCTGGCTGGATGTCGATGCGCGCGGACGCATCGTGGCGCGCGGCCGTGACCGCGCCCGCCTGCTGCACGCCATCTCTAGCAACGAAGTCAAGAAAATGGTCGCGGGCGATGCTTGCTACGGATTTCTGCTCAATCCCCAGGGACGCATTCAGGCCGACCTGCACCTGCTCTGCCTGGCCGACTACTTCCTCATCGATACCGAGCCCGGCCTGCGCGAAAAGGTCCACCAACTCATTCGCCGCTACATCATCGCCGACCAGGTGGAACTGGAAGACGTGAGCGCGCAGACCGCTTCCATCGGCGTCGAAGGCCCCGCGGCCGCCGAGCTCAAGCTCGCACCCGGCGATTACACCGTCGGTCCCTTCACCGTCACGGGCCAGCCCGGTTACCGCATCTACTGCCCCGCCGAGAGTAAGCCGGCGCTGATCGCGCAACTCGAGTCCCTGGGCGCCCACGCGGCCACCGCGGATGACGCCCGCGTGGTCCGAATCGAAAACGGCAAGCCGCTTTACGGCGAAGACATCCGCGACACTACCCTGCCGCAGGAAACTCAGCAGATGCAGGCCATCAGCTTCACCAAGGGATGTTACCTGGGGCAGGAAATCGTGGAACGAATCCGCGCGCAAGGCCGTGTAAACAAGAAGCTCGAGCGATTGGAATTGGAAGGCACCGACCCTCCTGCGCCCGGCACCAAGCTACAAGTGGAAGGCCGCGACGCCGAGGTCACCTCGGCCATCTATTCGCCCCACTTCGGCAAAATCATCGCGCTGGCCTATGTGCGGACGGCGTAACTGAGTACACCATTTCTCAAATACACATGGGTATCCCGCAGACTCAACTGCAACCGCTCCCTTACGGTCGCGGCTCTGCATGCAGCCTCGTTCAGAGCCGCGACCATCAGGGAGCGGTTGCAGCAGAATGCGTCCCACAATTTCACCGCCGCAGGACCGCTTCAGCCAGGCTTCAGCTTCGCGACGAAAGTCCCCGAACCCAAGCCACTGATACCCGCGGGAGTTGCAATATTCGAAGAACCGCTTGCTTGCGCGCGCGGCTCGGAATGGCGC
>CAZARO010000706.1:0-3851 GCA_964487165.1 uncultured Solibacteraceae bacterium
CCAGCTCCATCAGCATTTCGGGAGGGCCGGTTTCGGAGCTGTGCAGGCCGCCCATGAGGAGGTAGATGGGCTTGGCCTGGGCAATCACGCGTTGGGCTTCCGCGTCATCGAGACTGCGCGGATCGGCGAGGCCAGCGAGATATGTTTTGTACTTATCCAGGTTGCGGATAGTGTCTTCGTCGGACACCGCGACGACCATCTGTTCGCGGGCCTCATCGGTGCGGCCGGCGGGCAGCACGGCGACGCGCCGGGAGGCGGCCGCCAGCGCGCGATAGTAGCGGTAGATATCGGCAGTGTAAGTGAGTTTCCCGGGCGCGCCAATATAATAGCCGAGCACATCTTTGGGAGACGGCACACCGGCAACTCGCGGCAGGTGGTCCACAAGGGGGCTCATGAATTCCGGGCGCGTGGTCCATTCCTTCACAAGCCGGGCAAACTCTTCGTCTTGCGGCTGCCTGGTTTGCGCTAATGTGAGCGCGGCGCCCAGCGCCAGCACCGATGCGGCTGCTACGCGAGATACCTTCATGGGCCCTCCCCGAGTAGTAGCTTCGCAGTCTATCACAAAGCCGGCGCTTGGCTATAAGCTATTAGCGCGTGGCGTGGGGCCTGTGGTTGCCGGGCGAAAGGGCGACACTTGCCGGCTTCATGCGACCGATTTCACGGCGGTGCTGCTCAGGTCTGTGATGGCCTCCGTTAGGGCGGAAATTCCCAGCGATTGTTCAGACGATGACCGGGCAATCTGCTCGATGATTCCGTCCACCTGCTCCGCCTTCCCATCGAGTTGTTCGAGCGACTGTGCCACCTCCGCGGCCAATTGTACGCCCTGGCGAACCGCCGCTACGGACCGCTCGATCAATTCCGAAGTCTGCTTAGCCGCTTCTCCAGCGCGTCCCGCCAGGCTTCGTACTTCGTCCGCCACGACGGCAAACCCGGAGCCTGCCTCGCCGGCGCGAGCCGCTTCCACCGCCGCGTTGAGGGCGAGGATGTTGGTCTGAAACGCGATTTCGTCAATCACTTTGTTGATCCGCGTGATTTGCTGGCTCGACTCCTGAATCGCGTGCATAGTCTTATTCAAATTCCGGATCTCGGACACCTGGGTGCCAATCGTCTGGCGGTTCACGTTTGCCAGTCTGGCGGCGTCGGTGGCACTGGCCGCGTTGGACTTCGTTTGCGCTTCGATTTCCGTCATGGTGCTGGTCATTTCTTCCAGGGACGCACCGAGCTTGGAATGCAGGTCGCCCAGTTCGTTCTGCGCGTGCACGTCGGTCACAATTTCCACGTGGCCCATGCGCTTGCCGGACGGATCCACTATATAAGAAGTATCCACTTGCATTCCACGAAATTTCCCGTCGCCCATGTCCTGCATGTAGTTGGTGCGAGGACAGCCACGGCGGAGGCTTTCGATGCCGCACTTATCCGTATTGCAGATGTGCGCGTGCCACTCCGAGCAATGGCGGCCCCGGACCTGCGCTCTGGATTTCTTGAGGAGCTGCTCGGTAGTCTTATTCACGAATACCCAGTGCATGTTCATGTCCGTGACGGTGAGAGGCTGCGGGACCGCGTCCAAGGTCCCTTCCAAGAAAGCGACATGCCGCTCCATGCCGCGGACAGCCCGAACGGTCACCCAACCCAGGCAGCCGCCGGCCAGCAAAGATATTAGAAGCACAATCTGGCCACCGGGGAAGAAAAAGCCGGAGAGGAGCGTACACACCAGAAAGCCGAAACCTGCAATGAGCCGATTTGCCATCGATAACCTTCCTCCACTCATTAATCGACGGTTCGGCGAAAATCTTGAGGGTAAAATTCACTCAATCGCTCTTTTGAGCTATTGCACCGCTATCGTGACGCTTTGCGGGCTGGTCTGGCCACCTATCTTCAGAGTGACCGGTACGGCCGGCCCCGGCGGCGCAGCAGCGGGGATTTGCGCGTTGATCTGCAACACGCCGGCGACGGTTTCGGGCGCTCCTCCAGCATAGAGCACGGTCGCGGGCTGGCCCCCGATGAGCACAGTGACCGGCAGCACCAATTGCGGAAGGGGAGCCGAGCCGGTTACCGAGCCATCCACCCCGGCGGGCGAGGTTTGGCCGCCGCCGGTCGCGTAGAGCACGACGACCGTACCGGCCGGGGCGGGATTAGCGTTCGAATTGACCGAGCCATCCTGGTTGAGCGCACAGGCCTGACCACTGCCGGAACTATCCGCGGTAAAAACGCCGGGGGTCGCCGCCACCACGGTTACCGGAAAAGAACTGGAGGGCACGCCGTGGTATTCGACCTGCACCTGGGTGGTGGGGTTCGCCAGTTCGTACGGGACGACGGCGTTTACCTGGCCGGATGCGGCGTAGATCACGGCCGCTGGGTTACCGTCGAACAGGACGGTTGCCCCGGCGACGTCTGTGTTTACCGAGCCGCTGCTATCGAGGGTCAAACCGGCGGTAGTAGCAGGGCCAAGGCCGGCACCGAGAACGGTGACCAACTCGCCCGGCGAGACGGCATTGGAGGCATAACTGGCGGCACTCGCGATGCCGGCGATGACGGGTGGAGCCTGGCCGCCGGGCACTGAAGAAAGCAGGCCATAGACTACTACCGCTCCGGCGAAGTTCGGTGCGTAAACTTTGCCATTGGCGACGGTGGGGCTTACGAACTTGGGAAAAGTGCCGAGGCTGTCGCCGGCCACCATGCCGCTGTTCCATAGCTCAATCGAAAGATTGGAGGCGGTGAACGCGTGCAGCGTACCCGGGACCGAGGAATCGGCGGTGTCTCTTGTGATCTCCCAAAGGATACCCGACCCGGGTTGGCCGCCATTGGCGGAAACGGTCATCCCGCCATAGGCGGTGACGGCCGTAGCGCCGCTGGTGGAAGCAGGCGTCATGCTAAAGCCGCTGCTCGAATACAGATAGCTGGCCAGCGGACCCCATTGCTGCTGCAGATAGACATACACGCCGTCGGAACGACTCCACACGGCGAAGGTAAATATGCCGAAATCACCATCGCCCAGATCGAACTGTGACGTGCCGTTGACATCCTGGTGGCCCATGGTATCGCCGTTGACGACGTATAAGTCGCCATATTTGTCGCCGGCGATGGCTGTATGGGTGCTGGGAATCAGGGCAACACCGGCGGATAAGTCATAATCGTTATTCGACAGCCAGTCGGCATTGCCGGGAGTGTACCAATCGACGATTTGAAACGAATCCCCCGCCATTTTGGTCAGGGTCTCGCCATAGGCCGTCACCCCGTCGTAATTTCCGTTGCCGGAAATAAAGTACAAAGCGCCGGTCTGATCGGCGGCCAGGCCGCGGCCGGATTGCCAGACCGATCCTCCCTGCGCGTTCGGTGTCGTATTGAATACCCCGACCTGCTGCGGCAGATTGGCCGCGTTATAGCCAAGTATCCAGCCGTGCCACAAACCGTAGTCGGAGTGCGATCCGAATCCGATATAGACGGTTCCGTTCGATAGCAGCAGACCTGTCCGTTGGATGTGCATAGTAGGATCGAACGGCAGGTTGCCCTGGCCATCGGATCCAACACCGATACCCGCAATCGCCGCTGTAATGGTAACGGGGCCATTCATGCGTTCGGCTCCCGTGACCAAATCGAGAGCATGCAACTGAAATACGGGAGCGCCGTTGGGGAAAGTATCCACCACCACGTAGAGCACCCCGGAGGCAGCGTCGATGACTCCCGTACTGAGAATGCCGACTTCGGGGCTTACGTCGGTGTAACCGCTCTGGAGGGCGTTCGAAGGCACCGAAGGGCCGAGGTTCACGTGCCAGTAGAGAACGGGAGAAGCTACCGTGTCCGCGTCGTATGCGTAGACGCTGTTATGCTCCGTCGCGACGTAGACGACGTTG
>CAZARO010000707.1:0-3849 GCA_964487165.1 uncultured Solibacteraceae bacterium
AGTTTGAGGCAAATTCGCTTCCGCCTCCTCACGCCGGCGGGCCGCCCGGATCGCCAGGAATTCGGACAGCCTCATGGGCGGCCCCGGACCGGTAGTCATCTGCCGCTCCACCGCCCTTTGATATTGCCGCAGGATTTCCATCCTTCGACGCCGCTCCAACTGACAGTTTTCCAGATCCATCAGGATCTCGACTTCCCATGGCTGAAAGGAATTGCGCGCGATGACTCCGCGCATCACCTCTCCAATCAATCGGTTGAAGCGATTGAGCATCAATTCCAGTTCGCTGAGATCGTCTGCCGTCACTCTTTGCCCTGCTACTAGGAGTATCGGCATTTGCGGACAAAAGAATAGGAAATTATCGATTCTGATTGTTGGTGACCGCCGAAGGCGTGGCCCGTGCCCCATCTTTCACATACTTATCGAACCAGGTGAACTTCTCCCACAACACGTGCTCGATGGTCTCCTTGCCGCGATACCCGTGCGCTTCGTATGGCAGGAAAACCAGCCGCGTGATGCCGCCGTTGCCCCGCACCGCCTCATACATACGCTCCGACTGAATCGGGAACGTGCCGTCATTATCGTCCGCCTCGCCGTGAATCAGCAGCAGCGGCGACTTGATTTTATCGGCGTACATAAACGGCGAAATCTCCTCGTACAGCTTGGGATCGTCCCACAAGGTGCGCCTCTCGCTCTGGAAGCCGAACGGCGTCAGCGTGCGGTTGGGAGCGCCGCTCTCGGCGATTCCCGCCTTGAAGAAGTCGCAGTGCGCCAGCAGCGTGTCGGTCATAAAGGCGCCGTAACTGTGGCCGCCCACACCCACCCGCGCGGGGTCGGTAACGCCCAATTCCACCGCCTTGTCGATAGCCGCCTTGGCGTCCATTACCACCTGCTCCACGAACTTATCGTTGACCGTGGCGCGCGGCCCCACAATCGGCATGGAGGCGTTATCCAGCACCGCGAAACCGTCGAGGGCGAAGAAGATGTCCGAATAGCCGCTGATTTCGGTAAAGCGCTCGCGCGATCCGCTAGTGGACGCGGCACCAGCAGCGTCGGCGTCCTCATATTCATAGGGGTAAGCCCAGATCACCGTGGGCAGCCGCGTGCCCTCCTTATAATCCGGCGGCAGGTACAGCGTGAACGACATGTCGACGCCGTCCGGCCGTTTGTAAGTGACCAGTTTCTTCGACACTTTCCGCATGATGGGTTGCGGATCGGGGAAATTGGTGTAAGCCGTGAGCTTCCCGGCAGCCGTCCGGAGGTAGTAGTTGGGCGGCTCGCTGGGGCTCTCGCGCCGCGTGAAGAACGTATCGGCGTGCGTGTCCAGCAGGCTCTCCACTGCCTCGTAATGGGCGTCGTCGCTCTTGAAAATCTGCTCGGTTTTGAGAGTGGTCAGGTTGAAGCGGTTGAGGAACGGATGGTCGCCGGTGGCCGAAGGCCCGACGCCGGTGAGATAAATGTTGTCGCCGTCCAGCAGGATGCCGCGCTCGCCATTCGCCAGGCTCTTTTGCACCGGCGCGCCGTGGTCGGCGTAGCGGTCGCGCGAATCGGTAGTCCACAGCTCGCGCGGCGCGTTCGGTTTATCCAGGTCCACCAGCAGCGTCTTCTGTATGCGATCCGCGCCGCGGCCGCCGAATCCCCCGCCGCCACGGCCGGCGCGCCCGCCGCCGCCCAGCAACATCCAGTGGCCGTTCTCGAAGAACGTAAACGCCGGCAAAGCGTCGGCCGACTTGTAGATTTCAGCCGGAGCGTCCGTAAAGGGCGCCTTCAGCGTCAAAATATGCTCCGGGCGGGGAGGCGGCGGAGTAGCGTCCGCGCCCGCGGCTCCACTGCCTCGGCCGCCGCGCCCGCGGCTTCCACCGGGCGGCACCGGGCCGATGCTCTCCACCCACAGCAGGGTCGCCGCCTCACTGATGCGCCATTGCAGATTGCGGGTTCCGTTGGGAGGGGGAACGGACTGCGGATCGTCCAGCCCGGTGGCCGGATCCGGCGCGCCGCCGCCGCGGCCACTGGCGCCCAGCGGAAGGCTCGCGACATGGTACGCGATCTTGCCGGTGCGGTCCCAAACGTCCATCTCCGACGGGAACTGCGTGGCCGGATAGAGATACGAGAATGGCTTGTGAACGCTGGTGACGATGAAATAATTGCCATCGGGCGACGGCCTGGCGGAGCGGATGATAGCCGGCTTTCCGAGTGGTGTAGCTTTGCCGGTGGTGGAATCCACCAGCATGAGTTGCGAAGTGGCCAGGTATTCGAAATCCTCCTCGTCATGCGGAGAGGTGAGCATGTCTTCGTGCGTCACCACCCCGCGTCCGCCGCCCAGGCTCTCCTGCACGTCCGGCCCGGTGGGCACGGTGGGCGGCAGCGGTTCCGGTCCGCGATTTTGCTTGATGGCGAAAACCAGCAGCGTCTTATTGTCGGGCAGCCACTGCGCCGTGCCGCCGCCCGGAGGTCCGCCGCGTCCACCACCGCCGCCGCCCGCCGTGGGAGCGTTGGTGACGCCGAAAACGTCGTTCACCCTGATGCCTTCCAGGCGGTGTGTCTTTCCAGTGGCCGCTTCGCCCACCCACAGTTCGATCCCCTTCTCAGTAGAGTTGGTGAAGAAGAAGTGCTTGCCGTCGGGACTCCACTTCGCCGGGCTCAGCTTCGGATTGGGCGGCAGCGCGATCTTGATTTCCGTCCCTTCGGGTATCTTCCGCAGGGTGAGCGAGCTGTTGAAATAGGCGTTGTGGAGTCCGTTGGTGAGCGGGTTGATGCGGATTCCGGCCAGCCGCCGCATGGGCATGGCCAGCTCCGCGATGGGCGGATACCGTACCGGCGCTCCCTGCATGGCGTACGTGTTGGTAGGATTCAGGGTGAGGGTGGGGATGGAGGGCGAATTCAGAATGTCCATGACAGTCTGCGGCGGCTTCTGATAGCCATCCGCACCAAACACCGCCACGGTCACGCCGAGCAGAACCAAAGGGACTCGTGTTGCTGGTTTCATAAGAGGAATACCGAGAATGGTATTGGAACCGCGGAGCGATGTCAAACACAGGCCAGCTCAGGTACCCGCCGCCAGGCGAGCCAGCGCCTCGCCGGTCAACCGGTACGTGGTCCACTCCTCCAGCGGGACCGCGCCCAGGCGGCGATAGAACTCAATGGACGGCGCGTTCCAATCCAGCACGGCCCACTCCAGTCGGCCGTATCCCCGCTCCACGGCGATCTTCGCCAGCCTCACCAGCAGCGCTTTTCCGATTCCTTTTCCGCGATGCGCGGGCTCCACAAAAAGGTCTTCCAGGTAGATTCCTGCCTGGCCGAGAAAGGTGGAGAAATTACGAAGGTACAGGGCGTAGCCCACGGGCTCGCCGTCCCAGCGAGCCAGCAGCACCTCCGCCACCGGATTCGCGCCGAACAGGTGCTCGCGGATGCCCTCTTCGGTGGCCACCACCATGTGCGCGAGCTTCTCGTACTCCGCCAGCTTGCGAATGAAGCTCAGGACAATCGCCACGTCGCTCTCGGTGGCGGGTTCGATGCGTAGCGCCGGCATCTTTAAATGGTAGCTCCCCGAGGCCGCTCCCTTGCGGTCGCGGCTCAGTTAGTCGCGGCTCAGTTAGTCGCGGCTCAGTTAGAGGGCGCGTGCGATCAGCGCTGAGCCACCGTTACCGAGCCGCGACCGCAAGGGAGCGGTTTTCCGCTACTCCATCACGTCTTTCACGGCATCGGGCAGCGGACCGGCCATATCGTGGAGCTTCTCGAACAGCGCGTCGTATAAAGATGCGTACGCCTCGATCGCCGGGTCCGTCTTGCGCGGCTGGGCGAACGTGCGGCGCATCTGGCGCACCGCCACCAGCAGGAGTTTCAATTCGTCGT
>CAZARO010000708.1:0-3844 GCA_964487165.1 uncultured Solibacteraceae bacterium
AGCGAGGTGTGCGCCCGTAGCTCAGCTGGATAGAGCGGCTGGCTTCGAACCAGTAGGCCGGGAGTTCGAGTCTCTCCGGGCGCACCACTTAACCCCTAAATCAACCAATTACGGCTCGCTCGGCTTGTGCAGTCATGTCTGCATTTATGCTGGTTGTGCCCAGCCCTGTGCCCACCCTTCACTCCGCGCGCCCTCCTTCAACACGAAACGAGGTGCGCGGCTCAGCAGGACTGGTCTGCAACAGAGCGGCCAACCATGTCTGCAACTTGGTGCTCTCGCGACGGCCTCTGCGGGCGAACCGGAAATGGCCATCATTATCATTCCCGGACACCCGAGAATTTGACTTGTAACCAATTTGACTTGTATCCCAAAGGAGCGAGGCTTTCATCTACCTCACACGCCGATGAGCTAGCGGGAATCTACTTCACTCCCGACATCAGCCTCACCGTCGGCTTGATCAGCACCGCCAGCACCGCCGCCGCCGCGATACTGAACGCAGCCACCGCCCCGAATAGCGTGGGCATCGACATCGTTACCGACAGCGACACGGCGTTGCCCGCGAGCCAGTTGCCGATGGCGATGGAGAGAAACCAGATGCCCATCATGAATCCCGCAGCGCGGTCGGGCGCGAGCTTGCTGGTGGCGCTCAAACCAATGGGGCTCAGACACAATTCTCCCAGAGTCTGGAGCAGATAGGTGCCGAATAGCCACCAGATGGCCGCTTGCTCGCCGTAGGCCACGCGGGAGGCGGGCGGCACCAGGATGGCAAACGCCAGCCCTGCGAAGAGCAGCCCGAGAGCGAATTTAGCGGGGCTTGGCGGCTCTTTTTTGCGGCGCCCCAACGCCAGCCATATCCAGGCGAATACCGGCGAGAGAGCCACCACGAAAACCGGCTGTACGGATTGAAACCAGGTTGCCGGGAAAACATGAAATCGCCCCGGAAAGGGCAGAATGCGGTTGGTGTTGCGCGCCGCGAAAAGGTTCAGAGTGGAACCCGCCTGCTCAAACGAGGCCCAAAATAGGGCCGATGCAACAAACAGCACCAGGACCGCCGCGGAGCGTTTGCGCTCCTCGGCCGACCAGCCGCCGCCCAGAAGCAGCCAGGAAAAAACCACAATCGCGATCGCCAATTCGATCCAGCCGAGGGCATCGCCCACTTCCGTCGCGGTAATCGGCACCACGCCGGTTGCGCTGAGCACGGCCAGCAGCGCCACCGCTCCGACCACGCAGCCCACGGCCAGAAGGGCGTTGTTCCGCTGCCGCCGATCGAGCGCCGCGTCGCCGGTGCTCGCGGGATGGAGTCCTGCCGACCCCAGGTGCTTATAGCCCAGCACGTATTGAATCAGCCCCGCCAGCATTCCCAGGCCGGCCAGTCCGAAACCCAATCGCCAGCTGATGTTTTCCGCCACCCACCCGCAGATCAGCGGTGAGATCAGCGCGCCGAGGTTGATCCCCATGTAAAAGACCGAGAAGCCGGAGTCGCGCCGCGTGTCGCTCCGGGCATAGAGTTGTCCGACAATCGTGCTCACATTTCCTTTGAGCAGGCCCGTTCCCATCATCAACAGCACCAAACCGGTGTAGAACGAGATCTCGCCGGGCAACACCAGGCAGAGTTCGCCGACGACGATAAAAATGCCGCCGATCAGAACCGCGGTCCGCTGTCCGGTGACGCGGTCGGCGATCCATCCGCCGCCCAGGCAGAGCAGGTATACCATCGATACGTAAAGGCCGAATACCGAGCCGGCCTTGGCATCGCCGAAGCCGAGGCCGCCGTGCGCCACCTTGTCGACCATGTACAGAATGAGGAAGGCGCGCATGCCGTAGTAGCTGAAGCGCTCCCACATTTCCGTGAAAAACAGCGTGGCGAGGCCGCGAGGGTGGCCGAAGAAGCTGGTGTCCGCGCGAATGGCATCGAGGGACTGCGGGTTGTCGCTATTGGCCATGAATTTGTCCTATATGATCTGTTCAGTATAATCGTCGGCATGATTCGCTGGTGCCTTTTCCTTTGCTGTACGCCGCTCCTCTTCGCGCAGACCGATGAGATCCGCGCCATGATGCAGAACTCGCAGGCCGCCTGGAATCGCGGCGACATGGCCGTCTTCGCCTCCGACTACGAAGACTCGCCCGACACCACCTTCATCGGCAAGGAAGTGACCCACGGCGGCGTGGCGGCCATCCTGGCGCGCTACCAGTCGCGCTATCCCAGCCGCGAAGCTATGGGAACGCTCAGCTATTCGGAGCTATCGGTGCGCGTGCTGGCGCCGGACCTGGTGCTGGCCAACGGAAAATACTCGCTGCAGCGCACCGCGGCCGGCGGCGGCGATGCCAGCGGCCGCTTCACGCTGGTGATCCGCAAAACATCCAAGGGTTGGAAGATCATTCACGATCATTCCAGCTGATCCGCGATATCGCCGCCAGGTCACAGCCGGCGGTCCGATAATAGAAAAAGCATGGAATATAAAACGCTAGGAAACACCGGTCTTCTGGTCTCGCACCTTTGCCTCGGCACCATGACTTTTCACGGCGGCGAAGGCTTCTGGAAGACCATCGGCACCGTCGATCAGGCGGGAGCCGATGAGTTGATCCGGGCGTCGCTCGACGCCGGCATCAACTTTTTCGACACCGCGGATGTCTACTCCGAAGGGGAAAGCGAAAAGGCGCTCGGCCAGGCGCTCCGCAACCTGAATATCGCCCGCAAAGACGTGGTCATCGCCACCAAGGTCTTCGGTCGCGTCGGCCCCGGCCGCAACGACGTGGGCGCTTCCCGCGGCCACATCATGGACGCCGTGGAAGCCAGCTTGCGCCGCCTCCGGATGGACCATATCGACCTCTATCAGATCCACGGCAACGACGCGGTTACGCCGCTCGAGGAGACGCTGCGCGCGCTCGATGATTTGGTGAGGCAGGGGAAGGTCCGCTACCTCGGCTGTTCCAACTGGCAGGCGTGGAAACTTGCCAAGGCGCTGGCCATTTCGGAGTTCAAGGGACTGGCGCGCTTCGATACGCTGCAGGCCTACTATTCGATTGCCGGCCGCGACCTGGAACGCGAAATCGCCCCGCTGCTGGAAGCCGAAAAGACCGGCTTGCTGGTCTGGAGCCCGCTCGCCGGCGGATTGCTCTCCGGCAAATTCACGCGCGAAAATCAAAAGCCCGCGGGATCCCGCCGCTCGGAATTCGATTTTCCGATTGTCGACAAGGCGCGCGTGTGGAATATTCTCGACGTCATGGCGCCCATCGCCCAGGCGCACGATTGCAGCGCCGCCCGCGTGTCGCTGGCATGGCTGCTCTCGAAGCCGCTGGTCACCTCCGTCATCATCGGAGCCAAGCGCCTCGATCAACTTGCGGACAACCTCGCGGCTGTGGATTTGCAACTCACGCCGCACGAGATGAAGCAGTTGGACGACGTGAGCGCTCTGCCACCCGAATACCCCGGTTGGATGCTGCCGCGCCAGAGCGCCACGCGTCTCCATCCGCCCCCTCGGTGATAGCCGGATACGAATGTTCACCACGGAGACACAGAGCGGCAAACCGCAACCAAAAGAATATTCACCACAGAGGCGCAGAGACACGGAGAAAAACAAAGTCAAAACCGGAGGGCACAGAGGTGGCAGAGGCCACAGAGGCGCGATCCTCTGGGGGATTACCGTTTCAGCGCCATCGGTTCGCGAGAATCGTCGCGGCTGGCGGGTTAGGAATGTTCACCACGGAGACACAGAGACACGGAGGAACGATCCTCAGGGTTATGGGCGCGTCAGCGGCTTCGGTAAGATTCAGGCTGCCAGCAAAGGGAGTTGCAGAATTCGCAGAACCGCTTGCTAACGCGTGGCTCGGAATGGCGCCTCTG
>CAZARO010000709.1:0-3838 GCA_964487165.1 uncultured Solibacteraceae bacterium
TTCGTCAACGTCGACCCGGGCGGCATGCAGTGGGCAAGCGATCTGATCGGCTTCGACGCTTCGAGCAGTTACGGCTCTCCCAGTTACTACACGCAAGTAATGTTCGCATCGTGCCTGGGAGACCACACCTTGACCTCGTCAGTCTCAGGCGCCGGCGATAAGTTCTTTTACTCCGCCACGGGATCGTCGAACAAGGTGTGTTTGAAGCTGGTAAACGCGACATCCACCGACCGGCCGGTGACAATCGCCCTTCCAGGAATCGGCACCGCGGCGCGCACCGCGCACATTAGTACGCTGCACGGGAACACGATATGGGCAACGAATTCGATCAAAGATCCCAGGCGCATCGTACCGGTGAGTTCCACCCTCAGTATAAAGGGTGAGGCGATACCGTATTCCGTGCCGGCGTATTCCGTCCAGGTGCTGCAACTCGACCTGAAGTGAGCGTCAGGCGGGGAAATCCACGTCTTCGTACATCTTGTAATTGTCGAGGTTTGTGGGCGGGGCGAAGAAGCAGACCACCTTCATCTCCTCGGCGCCGGTGTTGTGTAGCATGTGAACCTCGCCGCGCGGAAACAAAACTACGCTGCCCGTACGCACCGGCGAGACCTCGCCCGCAATCAGCACGCGCCCCTCGCCGCGGATGATGTAGATCACCTCTTCACCGTGCGGATGGCTGTGGGCCGGCCTGACTTTATCGCCGGGAGCCACACGAATCACGCAGGCGGAGCACGATTCCGCCGGCAGTCCCTCGGGTGAGACTACCCAGCGCAAGTGCCGCCCGGGAAGATCCAACTCTGCGATGTCGCTTTCGTGGATGACCGTCGCGCTCATGGCCGCTGCTCCTGTAGTAACTGCTCCACTTTTGCCGCGAGTTTGGCAGCCGACAAGCCGTAGGCCTCGATCAACTCCTCGTAAGTCGCCGAGTGGATAAAGTGCGCCCGGCCGTCGGCCGAGAGCGCGTTGACGGTGACTACCCTGTCCGTGCCGCTGACGCCGGCGCGCCGCCGGTACAGCACTTTCAGAAAATTCTGCCAGATGTAGCCATTGTTCTGCTCGGCGAAAACCATGCGCCTGCCGCTGTCGTACAGCTGAAGCAATAATTCCTCGTCGATGGAAGGCATGTCCACCACTGCGATGCCGGGACAGAGATCCGCCGCGGCCAGCGCCTCATGTACGCCGCGGCCGCTGCTGACGATCACGGCGCCGTCGCCCTCGCGAAGGATGCGGCCCTGGCCGAATTGGAAAGCGTAGTCGCTACCATAAAGGACCGCCGAAGGAGTCCGCATCACGCGCAGGTAGACCAGACCGCGATTGCCTTCCATGATCCATTGCATGATCGAAAGCAGCTGCCGTGGGCAGGAAACATCGATGATCTTGAGGTGTGCGATAGCATCGAAGACCAGGGCATCGTCGTTGGCCATGTGGGTGGCGCCGTTGGTGCGGGTCTCGAAGTTGGAGGCGGTGGCCAGCATCGTGAGGTCCAGCCCGTGCCCCTCGCTCAGCCAGCCGCCGGCGGACTCGATCGATTCCAGGCGCTCCTGATATCCCACCGCGATCCGGCGCATGACCTTCCAGTCCCAGAAGGGGCAGAAGGTACTGGTCCAGGCATTGTAGCCCAGCGCCGCGAACGCTTCCCCGAGCGCCATCATGTTGGCTTCCGCAACGCCGGCGTTGAGTGCGCGGCGCTGGTCCGCGGAGGCCACGCCGGCTTCCAGACCGCTGGTGGTTGCCAGGTCGGAATCGATCGACACCACGCGCGAATCGCGCGCAAACAGCTTCATGGCGCCGGTGACGATGTCCGCGGCGCTGTACTGTTTCTTCGGGTCGATCTTCGGCAGCAGGTCCGGATTGTAGCGGATTCGCTTGTCGCGCGGCGGAACGCGGCCCGTGACCACCGGCCCCACAACCTGCGACCAATCGGAAACATCGAGGTGCATGCCGCGCGCGCGCGCCGCCAGCACGTCCTGTATGTCCGCACTTTCGGCGTGCTCGCCGAGACGCGCATAGTAGGTGCGAAACTCCTCCACGCGGCGGGCGCGCAACTCCGATTGCAGGGCCACTTCCTGATTCATCAGATTTTCGTCAACCACCACTTTGTGCTTGTTCAGAAAATCGGAAAGAGAGCCGTGGCCCTTGGTGCTGTGGCAGACGATGGCCGTCGGCTGACCGTTCCGCGGGCCGAAGCGAAAGGCTTCCAGAGCCGAATAGACGCCCTCGTACGAGGTGGCGTCGGCGCTGAAGACCCGCCAGTTGAACGCTTCGAAGACCGCTTCCAGCTTCGGCATGGGGAAGACCATGCGGCTGGAGATATCCAGCTGTCCGTTATTCTGGTCCACCAGCAGGCACAAGTTGTCGAGATGCTTCTGGCCGGCAAACATGACGGCTTCCCAGATCGGACCTTCCTGCAACTCGCCGTCGCCAGTCATGCAGTAAGAATCGAAATAGGGCGCCAGTTTTCCCGCGATGGCGAATCCCTGCGCCACGCCGAACCCCTGGCCCATGGGGCCCGTGGCGATGGGGATGCCCGGCAGGATGGGACCGGGATGCCCGTTGAGAATGCTTTCGTGCGAGCGCGAATTGCGCAGCACGCGGCGGTCGAAATACCCCAGCTCGGCATAAACCGACGCCAGCGCCGCCACCGCATGGCCTTTGCTGAGCACGAACGTATCCTGGCCGACGCGCGTGGGATCTTCGACGTCGAAATCGATGAACCCGCCGTAGTAGAGTGCCACCAGCGGAATCGTCGCCGAAAACGCGCCCCCGGCGTGCAGCCCCTGGTCCACCGCGTAGCGGCACTGTTCCAGAATCAGCAACCGGACGTCGGAATCCTTGATGGCGAGCAGTTTCAGGATTCCCTGGCGCAGAGCGTAGTCCGGCCGCTCCAGCCACGCCGGACGTGGCTTCACGCTGTGCGCCGTCGCTGCCTTCGGAGTGCTCATGCGGGTGTCGCCACGTTCTCCCGCTGCACCGACGCCAGATGCCGCACGTAATGGGCGATGCCCACGTCGGGGCGATTGGCCCAGATCGGCGTGCAGTTAGGATACTCCTGGCACTCGCCCCAATATTGCGCGTTGGGAAAGCGATCGAGCACCGGCTTGGCGCAGTCGCCCACCACGATGACGTCGCCATCCACGGGCTGGATCCGCTCCTCGAACTGCAGTCCGGTGAAGACGTACAGCGGACGCTGCAGCCGGTCCAGCGTGCCGTCGGCTTTCAACTGGTCCAGCTGGATGCGCACGATGGCCTTGCACCCGGCTTCGCAGGTGGACCCCATGATGACGTTGACATTCGGGTACTGCCCCTGCAGGATCGTATTCTGGCGCCGGAAGCGGCGTTTCACTCGATCGACGGGCACGCCGGTGAGCTCGATCTCGTCCATCAGGTTGGTTCCCAGGCCTTCGGCCGCCCCTAAAACCGTGGAAGGAACGTTGGTGCCGGGCTCGTCCCAATCCATGAGCGCTTCGCAGATGGTGTCGACGGCTACCGGATCGGGCCCGCCGCAAATGGTGTTGAAGTCTTTGATGAGGTCCTGGCTGTAGGGACTGAACGGGCCGTTCCCCTGGCAGGCGTAGAGGGAGTCCATCACGAACCATTTGGGATTCGCCGCGCGGGTCAGGTTCACGATTTTCTGGTAAATGTCGTCGCGATGGCAACGCACCATCCAGTCGTAATCGGGCAGGTTCCCGAACTGCAGTTTCATGGCGCCCGTGAAGGTGGTGTGCACGTGGACCTTCATCTTGGGCAGCCCGATATATGCGTCGGCTTCGCTTACCGGCCTCGGAACTGGAAACTCGTTAAAGCTGATGGGCCGGTCGATCTTGTACATGTCGAACGG
>CAZARO010000710.1:0-3831 GCA_964487165.1 uncultured Solibacteraceae bacterium
GGCGTCGCACATTTCGCGGAACAGAACTTCGCAACTGATCAGCTTGAGGCGCATCGGGCGCTCACCAGGGCGCGGATGAAGTCCGGGTTCGATCCGCAGCAGCCGCCCACGAACGAAGCGCCGGCATCGCGCAGCGCCGCGTAGTGGGAAGCGAAGAACTCCGCCGTGGTGCCATAGCAGACGGCAGTCCCCTCCATCTTCGGCAGACCCGCGTTGGGCTTGATCCAGATGGGGAGACCGCACGCAGCGTGCAAGCGCCGGCAGATGGCGGCGGCATACTCCACTCCCACCCCGCAGTTGGCGCCCACGGCGTCGGCTCCGGCGTCCACCATCGCCGCGGCGACGGCCTCGGGCGTGGCGCCCATCATGGTGCGGTCCTTATTCTTGCCCGAATCGAACGCGAAGGAGACGATCGCCGGCAGCCCCGTGCTCTTCGCCGCGGCCACGGCCTGGCGGGCCTCTTCGATGTCGCTCATGGTCTCCACCAGCAGGGCGTCCGCGCCCGCCGCCGCGAGCGCCGCGGCCTGCGCGTCAAAGGCGGCGCGCACCTGCTCCGCAGTGACCTCGCCCGCCGCCAGCATCTTGCCCGTCGGCCCGATGGAGGCAAACACCAGCGCCCGCCCGGCCGCCGCCCGTTTCGAAATGGCGACGCCCGCGCGATTGATGGCTTCGAGGTCGCCTTTCATCGCCACCGCGTTGGCGCGGAAAGTGTTGGTGAGGATCACCTGGCTGCCCGCCTCCACATAGGCGCGCGCCACGGCTTCCACGCGGCCGGGATGGGTCACGTTCCAGGTGTCGGGCGCCTCGCCCGGGGCCAGGCCGCGCGCTTGCAATTCGGTACCCCACGCGCCGTCGGAGATCAGCAGTCCGCCCGCCAGCCACTGGCGCAGAGAGCTCACATCGCCACCAGTCTGCGCGCCAACGCCACCGCGCTGCCGGCGCTGTCGCTGTAACCATCGGCGCCGATCGAATCGGCGTACTGCTGCGTCACCGGCGCGCCTCCCACTATGATTTTCACCCGCTCGCGCACGCCCGCGGCCCGGAAGGCGTCGATGGTGGTTTTCATCGACGGCATAGTTACCGTGAGCAGCGCCGACAGGGCCACCAGGTTGGCGTGGCGCGTGGAGGCCGCTTCAATGAAGAGCTCCGGGGCCACATCCGCGCCCAGGTCGATCACCTCGAAGCCGCCGCCTTCCAACATCGCCGCCACCAGATTCTTTCCGATGTCGTGCAGGTCGCCCTTGACCGTCCCGATCACTACGCGCCCAATCGGCTCGACGCCGCTCTCCGTCAGCAACGGGCGGATGATCTCCATGGCCGCCTTCATGGCGCGCGCCGAGAGCAGCATCTCGGGCACGAAGTACTCTTCGCAGTCGAAGAGCCGGCCCACTTCGTCCATGGCAGGCACCAGGTGACCGGTGACGATGGTGAGCGGCGCCACCCCTTCGGCCAGCGCGGCCTGCGTCACCGCGGCCGCGGTCTTCCAGTCTCCCTGGATCAGCGCTTCGTTTAGTTTTTCGAGATCAGGCATGCGACACTCCATTGAATTCATGCACGGCATCCAGCATGGCGACGATGTTCTCCACCGGGGTGCCGGCCTGCAGGTCGTGAATCGCGTTGAACACGAACCCGCCGCCGGGCGCGAAGATCTCGCAGCGGCGCAATACTTCCTCCCGCACCTCCCGCGGCGTGCCGAAAGGCAGGGTCTTTTGCGTATCCACGCCGCCGCCCCAAAACACCAGGCGGGAGCCGTATTTCCGTTTCAATCCGGCGGGTTCCATGCCCACGGCGGAACACTGCACCGGGTTGACGATGTCAAATCCGGCTTCGATAAAGCTCTCCAGGAACCGCTCCACGCTGCCGCAGGAATGTTTGAAGCATTTCCACGTGGTATTGGCGTGGACCCACCGGTTGACGCTCTGATAATAGGGGAACCACAGCTCGCGGAAGGTGGCGACGGAGCAGAATGCCGAGGTCTGCGTGCCGAAATCGGTGCCGCAGACGTACATGCAGTCCACCGCGTCGCCGATGCGGGCGTGTATGCGCGCGAGATTCGCGAGGGCGATTTCGCACTGGCGCTCGAAGATGCGGTGGATGTAGCCGCGGCGTGTGCGCGTCGAAATGTACCACTCGGTGATGTCGCGGATGCCTCGCGGGTACTTCAGGCCCGGCGCGGGCACCAGCGCAATGTCGCCGAACGACGTGCCGCCGAAGGATGCCATTACGCCGTAGCCGCTCGCGGTCGCGGCGTGCACGGAACGCTCGATATGATCCAGGTCTTCGTCGGAAAGCGGTCCGAATTCTTCCAGGTTGTCAGCCGGGTCGAGCTTGGCTTCGTCGATTTCCGGCTGCCGGACGATGTTGTCGAAGAAGGCGCTGCCCATCGGCAGGCGGCCGCTCGGCGGGGCGGTCTCATCGCCCTGGGGATAGACCAGGATGTCGCCGTTGGGTTCGGTGGCGATCCGCAAATCGCGCGGCACCAGTACCTCCAGACCACGGAAATTCCACTCTTTCCAATCCGTGGTGGGAGCGCCGAACTTGGTCTTGCGGGGAAAGATGCCGGTGACGTCGAGCCCCATGGCGGCGCGCAGGTCATCGTCCACGCGGCCGAGCATGGCGCCAGGCTCGTAGACCTTTACCGGTCCCGGAGC
Source organism: uncultured Solibacteraceae bacterium (assembly GCA_964487165.1). Taxonomy (GTDB): domain Bacteria; phylum Acidobacteriota; class Terriglobia; order Bryobacterales; family Bryobacteraceae; genus PALSA-129. Next base: position 2,652 of record CAZARO010000710.1, read on the forward strand.
CAGCCCGTAATACTGGCGCAACGCAGCCACGCAACTGACGTGCATGCCGGTCACGTTGGTGCTCCCAAAATCCAGCGGAATGCGATCCGGCTCGCGATGGTTCAGGGCGGTGCGCAGCCTGTCCCGCGAAGAGACGCTGGTTTGGCTCAAGTAGTTTGGCTCAACACGCGATTTATAACACGATGACGGCACCACGCGCGTGGTTTCTCGATCCCTGACTATTCGATTCGCGGCGACAGCTTCGCGTATGCTGGTAACGGACCATGTATCAGGTGGTGATCGACACCAACGTGCTTGTGGCTGCACTGCTCTCCGATCGCGGAGCGTCGCATCGCCTCTTGCGACTGGTGGGCGATCGTCGATGGCGAATCAACCTTTCGGTGCCGCTGGTTCTCGAATACGAACAGACACTCAAGCGTGTCTGCACAGGCGGCAACCTGACCGCTGTTGACGTCGATAGCGTGATCCACTTTCTTTGCGCCAACGCGAATCTACGCCCCATCTTCTTTCTTTGGCGGCCATTCCTCCCCGACGCGAAGGATGACTTCGTGCTGGACCTGGCCGTGGAAAGCCGGGCCGACTTCCTGGTGACCTTCAACACCAAGGATTTCGCGGGCGCTGACCAATTCGGCGTCCGAGTGATCCTGCCGCGCGATTTCCTTGCCATAATAAGGGAGGCACCATGACTCTCAATGTGACAGTTCCCGACACGGTGTACCGCCAGATTGCGGAGCTGGCAGCCCGGCAGCAAGTTTCCGTAGAGCGGATTGTGTCCGCGGCCTTGGCTGAGCAACTCTCTGGCTGGGCCCGAATCGAGCAAATGGCTGCACGCGGCAGCCGCGAGCGTTTTCTGGCAGCGTTGGACAAGGTCCCCGCTGCGGAACCGGCCCCTGACGACTGCCTGTAGGCGCGGGGTGCGGCATCGACTCTTACACATCCTGCAAGGAAGCCTGGTTTCCGGCTGCACCGACTGAGGGCGAATTGAAAGTCCATGCCGATGAAGCATCCCCCTCACCCCGGAGGTTTTGTATTCCGCCAGTGCATCGAGCCTTTGGGCGTGAGCATTACGGACGCCGCCGCGGCCCTTGGAGTCACGCGCACCACGCTATCGGAACTGGTGAACGGGAAGCGCGGCATCTCTCCCGAAATGGCCGTGAGGTTGTCCAAGGTCTTCGGCGGC
>CAZARO010000711.1:0-3830 GCA_964487165.1 uncultured Solibacteraceae bacterium
GGCGGCCACGGCAGCGGCATGATTCCGTATAACAACGATCACACTGCCGATCCGGATCTGCGCAAGCGCTGGGACGGGCAATATCCCAGTCTCTGGATCACGCAAGGCGGCGGGGGAACATTCGCGGACATCTGGACTCCCGACACCTTCGCGCAAGCGGGATTCTACGTCTCCGATACAAAAACCCCCGGCCATGTTTACGAGCTTTCCAACGAGCACCATGTACGCGCCGAAATCAAGTTCGATCACGTTGAAAACTGGGATGTCAACGCTCCGCAAACCGAAGAAGAGGCCGGCGAGAGTCCCGACGCCTTGTCGCTGGAAATAGACTGGTCGAAAAATATCACCATCGCGAATTATCACGGCTATCGCGTCACGCGCTCGCGCGCGCCCTTTCCTGCCGCGGTGCGATTGTTCCATGCTTCCGACATTCACTTCCGCAACGTTCACGTCAATGCCGAAAGCGGATTTGCCACCTGCGACCAGAACGGCTGCGGCACCTTCCTGCGCATCAGCAAGTTTCCTTACGAGAATTCCATTGTCGACGTGACGCACCACCTGGAGACGCGCGAACGGGAGTTTGCGGTGCTCGACGTGCCCGCTCAGCCGGCCACACCGCTTGCCGGCGATGCTGCCGCGGTGCTGGAGCCGGGCTCGAAAGTCCAGAAGCTGGAAGACGGCTTCTTTTCCATTTCCGGTGCGGCCGTGGATGCTTCCGGCAAGCTATATTTCGTCGATCACCAGGAGCAGCGTATCTATGGCTGGTCGGCCGCCGAAGGGCTCACCATTGAGCGCGATAATCCGCTCGATCCCGTGAACCTGGCGTTCGATAAGGCTGGCGACCTGCTAGTGCTTTCTTCGGCGGGACCGGAGGGCACGGTGTATTCCTTCCGTCCCGGATCGCCGAAAGATCAGATCGCCTTGCTGGCATCCCAGCCGACGCAACCGCGTCCCGGCGCGCGGGCCATTCTGCCGGCCAATTACTGGAACAACGGCGAATTCAAAACCCAACTCGACTTTGACACCTTCGCCTACAAAACCCTGGCGCAGATGTTTAAAGAAGATGTCTCCACACCGAACGCCCGGCAATACGTCTCGCCGGACGGCAGTCTGTTCCTGCCCGCGGGACGTGTGTTCCAGCAGGGCCCAGCCGACTCCACCGCAGGGTATCGATTCTCCGACAACCTGGATACCTACGGATTCGTCGGCGCCCTTCCCGGCGATCATCTCTATGTCAGCAGCGAGTCGGAAGACATCACTTACCGGGCGTTGATGAACCCCGACGGCACGCTCGGCGATTTACAGCCCTTCGCGCAGCGCGGCGGTGAAAGCGTCGCGGTGGACGGGAAAGGCAACGTGTATGTCGCCAATGGACAGATCTTTGTCTACGACCGCGCGGGCAAGCAGATCGGGCGGATCGATGTGCCGGAACGCCCCCTCGATATCGTTTTCGGCGGCCCCGGTGGCCACACTTTGTTTATTCTCGCCCACCATGCGCTATTCGCCGTAAAAATACGCGGTTGATCGCTTCGGGAGACGTCATTCGGCGGTGATTTTTCGCTTGGCTTCACGATCTGAAGCCCGCGCCACCAAGATCTGTAGATCGGCTGGTGGGGTGGGCTTCAGCCCGCCATCGGGGAATAATTCTCCGGAGCCCTTGCGAATCCGCCGGCCGCACGTCTCCCATTCATCCTGCCGGCACTGCTCTTTGCGGCAGTCGAACTCGCACAGCGCCAGGTCTTCGGGCGCGTCGTCGACGACCTGACGCTTCACGAATTGCCACAGGCGCCGGAAAGACATGGCGCTCCCGGATCGATTTTCAGGCATAACGGCTCCCCCTCGGATCGGCGCGCGGCGCGCCGCGAGTAGTGCCAGTACACCATCGGCCCCGCGCGGCTCCCGATTTGGCTCCCGGCTGTTTGGTTTCGCCAAGGGAGTGAGAAATCTTACAGTCGTTTCGTTGGGATGCCGTACTGTCGACCTTCTGTCGATTTGCTGACATCGTCGTCACATCCCGCGCTGCGAATTCCCAAAGATAAGTAGGACTTTCCAATTTGGCCGTAAGGATGCATAACACGTTGCTTAGTGAGGGAAGGAGAGGAATGGCCACCACTAACTTAAATTCTACCGATCAGACACTTACTCAATCCCGTCTTGATGTACGATTACACGATCTGTTGCAATCTCCCGGTACACCTCGCCCGCGGCTGGAGCCTCTGGAGCCGCTGGGCTTACCGGCGCCGGTATTTCCGCAGCACCCCGAGTTACTCGTAGACCACGCGCTTCCAGCCGATGCTCACGGCGCGCCGGGCAATCCTTACGCCAGGCGTTGGACCGCTCCACAGGTTTTGCGAGCCATGAACGGATGGCTGTTTCCGTACGTTAAGTCACGCGTTCTGCCGGGCGATTTCAACCCCATCATCGCCTACCTGTTCACGGAATGGAAATGCAATCTCGATTGTCATTACTGCTGGGCGTTCGACAATCGCGTCAAGGGCATGACCGAAGATGTGGCGCGGCGGTCCATTGACTGGCTGCATTCCGGCACCTGCCGGGTACTCGCGTTGATGGGCGGCGAACCTCTCTTGCGGCCCGATTTCGCCCACAAAGTGGTCTACTACGCGGCCCGCAAAGGGTTCTGGGTGTATGTGCCCACGAACGCCCGCCTGCTGCGCCCCGAAGTTACCGACCGGCTGGCGGATGCCGGCGTGGCCACCTTCAACTTCGCGGTCGACGTAGTGGACGAGAAGCCCGGTCTTCCGAAAGCGCTCGCGCCGATTCGCAAGTATTTCGAGTACCTGGTGCGCAAACAGTACCGCTACGGTTACACTGTGTTCTTCAACATCAACATCTGCCGCACCAACATGGACGATGTCCGTCAGTTGACCGAGATTGCCCACGAGTATGGTATTGCGACCGACTATCACATTAACGAATCGCCCATGATCGACCAGCCGCATTTTCAGCACCTCAACGAAAACGACACTTACATTACTCCCAACGACTGGCCGCAGGTGGACGAACTGGTCGACTGGCTCATCGCCAAGAATCGGGCCGGTTATAAGATGGTCAACTCGGTGAAGCGCTTGAATGGCATGCGCGAGTTTCTGCATGGCAAACTGGAGCCTTGGAACTGCCGCGCCGGCCAGAACTCAATGATCATCCGCGTGGACGGATCCCTGGCGCCGTGCTTTCCGCTTTACTCGGCGACTTATGACTGGGGCACCGTCGGCAACCATCGATTCGAGGTTCCGCAACTCAACGAGATGAAGAAGACGTGCCAGACCCACTGCTTCTCCACCCTGAACCACAACCTGGGCTACTGTTATGACGACGCCCGCGTGATCCGTTGGGTGTTGAAGCAGGCCGCTCGCGGCTTCCAGGGCGTTAGCGGCAGCTTCGATTAAACCGGGGGGCAGGCTTCGGCCTGCAGCGGGCTAAGGAGGGAGCTGCAAAATTCGAAGAACCGCTTGCTGGCGCGCGCGGCTCGGAATGGCGCCTCTGTGTGCTTGCCAGAGCCTACCGAGCCGCGACCGCGAGGGAGCGGTCGATCAGCCGACCACGGCTCAATATTGGAAATCGGCGCGTATTCTGCGAGACTCAATAAAACAGGGAGTAACATGGCATTCTCACGGCAACTGGAGTCACGCGTTTTCCTTTCGGCGCTGGTGCTGGCCGCGCTTCCTTGCAGTTCTGCCCAGGCTCAGGTTGCGCTCAACGCTACCGACCAGGCGTGGCTGCGCACCACCATCGCCAGTGGGACGCTTCCCGATCTGCGCTGGCCCGACTTTAGCGACTACATCAAGCACGTCCAGAAATTCTACGACTTC
>CAZARO010000712.1:0-3830 GCA_964487165.1 uncultured Solibacteraceae bacterium
ACCGCCATGCCGAGCGCGGCGGAGAGCGCCTTGCCCGTGTGCCCCGCGCCATAGCAATCGTGCGGACTCTCGGTGCGCAGCATGAAGCCGTTCAACCCGCCCGGCGTCCGGATGGTGTGGAAACGATCCCGCCGCCCGGTGAGCATCTTGTGGATGTAGGCCTGGTGGCTGACGTCGAAAAGGAATCGGTCCTTCGGCGTGTGGAAGACATAATGCATGGCGATGGACAGCTCCACTACGCCCAGGTTGGGTCCGAGATGGCCGCCGTTGTTGGAGAGTACGGCGATCAGCTCCTCCCGAATTTCCGAGGCCAACTGTTCCAGCTCCGCCATAGTGAGCTGCTTGACGTTATCGGGAGAATCGATTCGATCGAGAATGCGTGACATAAGTATTCTGGTTTATTGCGCGCCAATTACCCCAAAACGCCGGGGTGAATAATTGTAATTTTCGCATGGGAACGGCGCCAATAGCGAATCGCCCAAAGATATGATAGCGGCGCCGGCGCCTACCCTCCTCGAAAAGCCCCCGCCGGCGCCTGGCCGTGCTGGTCCATTTCAAACTCAGCGGCCGCACCCAAGCCTTCGCCGAAGTGTACGATATCAAGACAGGAAACGATCCCACGGGCATTCCGCGATATCCAACATTTTTCTTGCCGGAGCGCCCGGGCTGTCATGCATTGCATATACAATAGGAGGGCGGTGTGTTTGACTGGGACAAAAACAATCTACGGAAGGTTCGAGCGCATCGGATCAAGCCTGAAGAAGCGGAACAGGCTCTATTCAACGGCCCGATCTTGATCTATGAGCAAGGCGCGCAGGGGGAACTCCGATACGTCTACTACAGCGAAACGGATTCGGGAGGTCCGCTGGCCGTTATTGTTGTCGAGCGCGACGAGAAGATCCGGGTCGTGACTGCGTACGATCTGGATGCCGGCCAGAAGAGAGACTATCTGGCCCGGCGGGTACACGGGGAGTGACCATGAAAAAACAAACGATCGGTATGCCGAAGTTCGCGAACGAAGAGGAAGAAGCGGACTGGTGGGCCAGCCCCCAAGGTCGCGCGTTTGTAAAGCAAAAATCAGCCGTGTCCTTAAGGCAGAAAAATCCTCAGCAGGGATCGCGCCTGGTCGCCCAGTTGAAGCGCCCCGCCACCGTTCAGATAGCATTGCGCTTGCCCGAACCTGACGTGGCCAAGGCGCGACAGATCGCTACTCGCAAGGGCGTCGGCTACCAGACCCTACTTAAGATGCTGGTGCACGAAGGTCTCCGTCGTGAGGGGCGAAGATCTTGAGAGCTCACGGATCATCCCGTCTGACGCTCACAAATGCTCCATTGCGGAAGGGCCATCCTCCCAGTCGAACTGAGCGCGCGAAGCGCACGCGGCTCACCCGCGAGCTAGCCAAGCTCGACCCGAAAGAGGAAAAGGAACTGGCCGAACCGGGCTTGGGCGACCGCTCTTGGCCGGAATACTGAGAAACTCAGTTTACCGGGCGGAATTTCCCCCTCAGTTGACCGTCCAACGCGCGCTCCCGCAATATTTACACGCCCGCGCTGTCGACGCGAGCGTCTCCCCGCACGTCAGGCACCGCACCGCGCCCGCCTTCAAGCGCCGCCGCGAACGATAAAATCGATATCCGCCAAACCCCGCAATCACTACCGCGCCAAGCACCATCGCCCCCACCAGCCCGATGCTCTGGTAAGTGAATATCGCGGCCATCAGCGCCGCCACGCCCATCAGCCACCATCGCGGCCTGTCCGTCATGCGCAAAATTATCGCATAGCCGGTGCAATTTCTCGCCCTTCCATGACGCTACTCTTAGTGGAGGCGAAATTATGAAGCTCACATCCATCCTCGCGGCGCTCGCCGCATTCGCAATGCTGACGGGGTGCGAGGCGCCCACCCCGGTGCTGCTCTCTCTCGAACCCGTGGCCACCGCCAAGGAAACCGCCATCGACCCCGCGCTGCTCGGCACCTGGGAAGAGCAGAGCGACAAGGACCTGGTAGCCCTCATCCGCCAGGGCGACCATGGCGGCTACCAGATCGCGGTCCTATCGGGCAGCACGGTGATTACTTTTCAAGCGCAACTTTTCCGCGTGAACGACGCCGAGTTCCTCGACCTGGCTCCTGCCGACGAGAACGACTTCCGCATCCCCGGCCACGCCGTCATGCGCCTGTGGATCAACGGCAGCGCGCTACGCTGGGCCTTCCTCGATTCCGACTGGCTGAAGCAGCAGACCACGGCGCTCGCCGCCCATGATGGCGACGGCAAGATGCAGCTGTTTTCCCCCTCGGCCACCGTCCGCGCCTTCATCGCCGCCAATGGCGCCAACGATAAGGCATACGGCAAAATCGCGGCCTGGCAGAAGGTGCCGTAACCGCGCCCGAATAATCCCACCGCCCCGCGCCTTATGCTGAAATATGGGCATGCTTCAAGTCGTGGCGGGCATCATCGAACGCGAAGGTCGAATCCTCATTTGCCGCCGCAAGGCGGAGCAGCCGCACGCCCTCAAATGGGAGTTTCCCGGGGGCAAGGTGGAACGCGGCGAGTCCCTGCCGCAGGCGCTGGAACGCGAGCTCGCGGAAGAATTGGACATCCACAGCATCACTTCCGAGGAAATCACGCGCTACGAGTACACCTACCCCGGCAAGCCGCCCATCCGCCTGATCTTTTTCCGCGTGACCGAGTTCGAGGACGAACCGCGCAATCTGATTTTCGAGGAAATGCGCTGGGAACCGCGCCAGCACCTGGCGGGCTTCGATTTCCTGGAAGGCGATATCCAATTCCTGCGCGGAATTTCCTCCGGAGTGTACTGAACGCCGTGGCATTTATACTGGTGCTATGGCAACTGCACTCAAATTAGTAGATCCTTCGGAAAACGAATTCTTAGCCAGCCTGGAAGCGCGCGCCAAACAGGCGAACCCCTTCTTTCGCGCCATGGCGCACCGGCCCGAGGTGCTGAAAAACTTCCCGCCGCTATACAGCGCGGTGGTCGGACCGGGCTCCGTACCGCGCCGCGTCAAGGTGCTGGTCTATCTGGCCTGCTCCTACGCCAACACCTGCCCCTTCTGCATCGCCAGCAACCTGCCGGGCGCGCGCAAGGCGGGGATTACGGAGGACGAAATTCGCGCCCTCGAAACCGAGAATGACGCCGCCTTTCCGCCGGCCGAACAGGCCGCCATCGCCTACGCGCGCGAACTGACCCGCACGGCCCACGCCGAAGCTACCCGCGAGGCGCTTCGGGCACACTATACCGACGAGCAGATCGTGGAGCTGACTCTCGTCATCGGGATCTCCAACCTCACCAACCGGTTTAATAATGGATTGGGGATTCTGCCGGAAAGCTAAATGTCCATTCTGAGCGGCATTCATCCCGTGGCCGAGGCCCTTCGGTCGAACCATCCGCTGGATCGCGTGCTGGTCGCGCAAGGCGCCGGCGGACCGCGCCTGCAGGAGATTATCGATTTGGCGCGCCGCGCCTCGGTCACCGTCCGCTTCGAGCCAAGGGCCGCGCTCGACCGCGTGGCCGGCACATCCGCGCACCAGGGCGTGGTGGCCCTGGGATCGGCTAAGAAGTTCGCCGCGCTCGATGAAGTGGCGGCCTCGGACCTGGTGGTGGTGCTCGATGGCGTGGAAGATCCGCACAACCTCGGGGCCATCATCCGCACCGCGCATGCCGCCGGAGCGGGCGGAATCATCATTCCGGAACGCCGCGCCGCCGGCGTCACCGACGTGGTGGCCAAGGCCGCCGCCGGCGCGCTGGAGTACCTGCCGCTCACGCGCGTCACCAATATCAATCGCACCCTCGAAGAGCTCAAGGAAAGCGGCCACT
>CAZARO010000713.1:0-3829 GCA_964487165.1 uncultured Solibacteraceae bacterium
CGCCTTCAACGGGGTGGACCCTGCGTACTTCTCGGCGATGCGAATCTCCCTGCTCGCCGGCCGGAACCTTGCATGGGACACCGACCGCCTCGATCGTCCGCCCGCCCTGGTCGTGAATCGTGCCTTCGAGCAAGCCTACGCACGCGATGGCGGGCTCATCGGAAAGCGCGTCCAGCTTCGCTTCTGGACCGACCTCGCGCCCAAGAATCAGCTTTGGCAAATCGTCGGCGTTGTCGGCGACACGTACCAGGCCGGCCTCGACCAGTCGATTCGCCCGCAGATTTACCTGCCCATCAGCCAGACCGGACTCGACGGCGGAGACTACGTGATCCGCACCACGCGCGCCGACTCCGAATTTTCCGCCGCCGTCGCCGCCGCTGTGCGCTCCGTAGACCCGAACCTCGAGCGCATCAACGTCCGCCGCCTCGATAACTGGGTCCGCGACAGCCTCGGCGACCGGCGCCTGCCGGCCATCCTCACCGCGATGTTCGCCGCCATCGGCCTCTCGCTCACCGCCCTCGGCCTGTATGGAACCATCGCGCTGGAAGTCGCGCAGCGCCGCAAAGAGATGGCGATTCGTGTCGCCGTCGGGGCAAGCCGCGCGTCAATCACGGCCCTCATTCTGAAACGAGGTCTGGCGCTCACCTTCGCCGGCTCCGTCGTGGGCGCCTTGGGATTCATCGCCGTCGGCCGCGCTATTGAGAGCCAGCTATACGAGGTCGCGCCCTCCGATCCCGCCAACGCCGTGATTGTCGTCGCGATTCTGTTCGCCAGCGCCATCTGCGCCTGTCTACGTCCGGCCTGGAGCGCCCTCCGGCAGGAGCCAATCACCGTACTGCGAGAGATGTGATTACAGCCATTTGATCCGCTGCCAAATCGGCCGCAGTCGATCAGCTCTTCACGATTCCCCGGGGAAAGCGTCATCGCAATGCGGCCGTATTGTGGCGCGGACACTCCTGTCTGCAGCGTCGAGACGAGTCTCGCCCCCGCAGGCACGAGTGCCTGCGCCACGTCGGCTGAACTTTCAGTCCTACCGGGACATACTCCGCACCCGCGCCGGGAATACCGGCGGACGCACCGACTCCGTCTGCCAGCCCAACAGATACTCGACCGCACCGCCGCAGATTCGCCCTTGGCACGGACCCATGCCGCATCGTGTATGCAGCTTCGCCTCGCGCCAATTCGAACAGGCGCGCACGCGCTCCATGGTGACGTCCTCGCAGCGGCAAACGATCGTGCCGGCCCGCGGCAGATCGCGGAGCTCCTGGCGCAAGGCGAAGGCCTGCACAAGCGCTTCGGCAAAACGCCCGTGCGAAGCGCGTGCGCCGAAAAGCGACCCCGCGCGATCGGCATTCCCGCCCGCCGCATATCCCGCGATCTCGCCTTCCACCAACGACAATTCCAGCCCTCCGATCCCCGTCGCCTCACCCGCCGAGTAGATTCCGGCCACCGAGGTCTGCTGCTGCTCATCCACCTCGACTCCTGTCCTCGACAATTGGCACCCGAGCAACGCCGCCAGTTCGACATTGGGAATCAGCCCAAACCCGCACGCCAGATAATCGCAAGCCTCTGTCCACGTGCGGCCGTCCGCGCGCCGCAGCGTAACGCTCTCCAACTTCTCGCGCCCTTGCGCCGATACCGGCCAACAGCTCGTCAGATACCGCGCTGCGCGCAGGCTCACGGCCTGCAGCAGTTTTCCCGGATGCCGAATCAGCCGCAGCGCAAACCGCGCTAGCGCCGCCTTCGACGCCTGCTCCGCAACCAACCGCACATCCGCGTCGTGCACCTTCATATAGCGAGCCACTGCCAGCAGCAGTGGCCCACTCCCCGCGACAATCACGCTCTTCCCCGCGATCGGCATGCCCGATTTCGCCAGCGCCTGCAATCCCCCTGCGCCCAACACATTCGGCAGCGTCCAGCCGGGAAATGGCAGAAATCGCTCCCGCGCCCCGGTCGCCAGAATGAGATTCCGATACGCCACCTGGCACTCGCCATCGATCGTCTCGACTGCCAGCATTTGCGGCTCCGGCGCGTCGAACACCCGCGCGCCCGACATCCACACCACGCCGAGCCGCTCCGCCCGCCGCATCCAGCCAGCCGCTTCTTTCGACGCCCCGCGCCAGATCTGTCCGCCGGGCAGCGGATTGTCGTCCAGCATCAGGACACGCTGTCCGCATTCCGCCGCCCGGCACGCTGCCGCCAGTCCGGCCGGCCCCGCGCCCACTACCACTACATCGAACTCGCGGTCAGCCATCGGTGCGCACCTCCATGCCCGGCCGGCAGACCACCTGGCAGCTGCGGCAATGTGCCCGCCCGTCGATCGTCACGCGGCATTCGAAGCAGATTCCCATGCCGCACAGCGGACCGCGCGGCTCTCCGCTCACCGACCGTCGATACCCACTGATGCCGGCCGTCGCGACGGCCGTCGACACCATGGTGCCCGCCGGTACGGAGACGGGCGCGCCGTTGACCGAGAGCGTCACCGAATCAGCCATGCGCCTCCGGATGAGCACGCTTGCGTGGGGCAGGCTTCAGCCTGCAGCCGGCTTTGGCCGGCTTTCCTCGATGCCCGATGAATTTCTCGGGCTTCGCGGCGCAACGCCGGCTGCGTTCGAAGCCAAAGAAACGGTCTCGGCTGCAGACTGCTGATGTGCTCGGGGCGGAGCGAAGCCCGGGGTGCCCATTGGGGAAGGCTGAAGCCTGCCCCATAGTTTCCCCACTTTCGGACATCTGCACAAATGGTGGGGCGGACGCCCGCGTCCGCAGCCGATCCCCTCGTCGGCCTCTTCTTGACCTAAGCGCCTCAATCCACAGAAGGGGCGGGACGACGGCGTCCCGCGCAGGCCAGGGGGCCTGCCCTACTTGATTTCCGCAGAATTTCGCCTTTGGGAAAACCATGGGGCATTGGGCTGAAGCCTGCCCCACCGATCTCGCCGACTGCATGCATGAATGGCGAAATCCCTCTCGCGAGCTGAAGCCAGCGCCACCGGGATGTGTCGATCCGCCGGCCAAACTCCCGTGGCGGCCTGAAAGGCCGCCTGCAGCCAGTATTGGCTGCCCCACAGAGTCCCACGGTTCAGCCATGCGCCTCCTGCTTGCGACCCGGCAAGTACGGCGCCACTGGGATGGCCGGCGTGCGGCGCAAAATCTGGTCCGCCACCAGCTTCCCCGTCGCCATCGACGTGGTGATTCCCAGCCCTTCATGGCCCGTGGCCAGATACAGGCGCTCGTCGCCGGGGCACGGGCCGATGAGCGGTAGCTTGTCGGGCGTCGCCGCGCGGAATCCGGTCCAGGAGCGGATGGCCGATAAGTCCGCCAGCCCCGGCATGTATTCCTCCGCCCGGCGCAGCATGCGCTCGATCATGTGATGATCGATGGCCGAATGCTCCGCGCCGAATTGCCGGGACGACCCGATCAGCAATTGTCCGGTCTTGCGCGGCTGCACGTTGAACGCCACCGAATCTTCGGTGGTGGAGTGGGCGCTCTTGAGGTACCCCAGTTCCACCAGTTGATGGCGCACCCAGCCGGGATAGCGGTCGGTAATCACCAGGTGGCCCTTGCGCTTGCGGACCTGGATACCGGGCGTGAGTTCGGGAGCCCACGCTCCGGTGGCGTTCACCGTGATGCCGGCGGACAGCAGCGTGCCGTCGCGCAGCTTGATTCCCTGGCCGTTCAAAGCGGCCGCCGCTTCGCCGATTCGCAGCACCGCACCGCACTGCCGCGCCCGCTCCAGCTGATAGCGCGCCGCGCACGGCGGATAGACCACGGCATCGTCCGGCACCAGCAGTCCGCCCGCCAGCCCGGCGCGCAAATTGGGCTCTTCGCGGGC
>CAZARO010000714.1:0-3827 GCA_964487165.1 uncultured Solibacteraceae bacterium
AGCGCATCGCCGGCCTGCACGCCGAGCGGAGCCGGATACGCGACGGACCCATCGGCTTGCAAACAGATCACCGCGTCCGCCATGCCGGTCAGGACTGCTTGCTCGAAGGCCACCGGCGCGGGCGAGGATTCCGCTTCCCGCTCTAGGCCGGCGGCGCGTTTTTCCCAATCCGCGCTCAGCTTGTCGCGCATGAGCTGCAACTGCCCGCGATAGGCGTCGGCCAGCTTTTCGCGCGCGGCGTCGCGCTGATTGGTCATGGCCTCATTCATGAACCAGAGAACGCAAGCCGCCGGCGCCGCCACCCCGAGAGCCAGAAACAACAGCACCAGCCATCGGCTCACATCGTGGCCCGTGCCGGCGAGTTGAGATCGAAGGTTCATGGCGTCTCTCAGGGGATGCGGAGGGCGGCCAGAAACGGCTCGAATTGCCAGCGGAAAGTGCCGACGGAGGCTGGATTCACTTCGGCCCAGAATTGGATCGTCTCGTCCTCCGTGCCGATCCAGGTTGCGTATACCGTCATCTTGCGGTTCGGCAGGGAGTCCGTATTGTGCTCCGTGCTGAAATAATCCAGCAGGCAGGTGAGGCCCGATTGTCCGCCGATGGTGCGAGTCTGCAGGCTGCCGGGCCGCACCTTGTAATCCCACAACGGATTCAGATTGTGCTTTCCCGTTATTTCAGCTAAGGCACGCTGCAATGACTGCGCGATCTCCGGCGCCGGCGTATGTATCTTACGGACCCACACTGCGACGTTCCCGTTCGCGGACGGAAAATAGAGCTCTGCGCGGACCATGCCCCCGGTTTCCAGGAAAGGCTCGGAAAGGCCCATTCCACCCGTCTTCATCGCCTTGGTAATTGGCTCCATCGGGTCCTCCGCTCCCCACGTCTTTACCAGATCGGCTTCCACACTGCCGGACTGGAACTTCACCAGCGGCCGCGCTCCCTCCACGCCGATCCAGAAAGTCTGGCCGATACTGGCGAAAGACACCTTGTAGCAGTTGAATTTTCCCGCGAGGGTTTGGACACTCTCGATTCCCGTGACCACCAGTTCCATTGGCACGGGAGCGATGGTATTAGATGTGACCGGTATGGTGGTCTTGTATCCTACCGCCAACGGCAGGCGCCGGAGCAGAAAGGCCGACCCCTCAACGTCCGTGGCAGGGCCGGTAAAAGGGACAGCCAGAGGATCGCCCAGATCGTCATCGGAGTGGTACTTCGGCGAGTTATCGGGTTGCCCGTGGTTCCAGGGTTTGGTAGGTCGAAGCGTGTCGCGATCCGCGTGGATCTCGATACTTCGGGAAGAGTTTTTGGTCTTGAGTTCCCAGCGCAGAAAAACGGCCTGCCGGAGGTCCGACCTGTCGGGTGGAATCGGATTGCGTTCTACGGCCGTCGCGTAGTCCTTGCGTGCCTTCTCGGTGACGGTAACGGTCCACGCATCGGCCGAATAGTAGAGATACTCGCCGGTCTCCGCCCCGTCGCGCTTGATATTCAACTGCGAGCACTCGGTGTCGCCCCAGGGCGAAGGCAGCAGCGCCGCCGAGCCCGGAATCAGCTTGCGCGCCTTCTCGACGAGGTCCGGCATGCTGGGAAAGTTGTTGGCGAGCGCCGCCAGCTCTTTCTCGGCCGTCGCCCGATCGCCCTTTTGCAGCATGCAGAGCACCAGTTGGTACTGCGCCTGCGCCGCGAGTGGCTTGTTAGTGGACGCTGCGGAGCTCACTACCTGCCGGAAGAATACGATGGCGCCGTCGACATCGCCGGCGGCTTCCTGCAGGTGCAGCCCTTTCTGTAGAAGGTCGGAAGCGTTCTGGGCATTGCCCGCGGAACTCAGGAGCAATGCCGCAATTACCGCAATCGCGAAACGTTGGCTGGTCATGAGCTCAATCTACTAGCTCAATGTTACCGAATTGTTACCCTGATGTCCGAATTCGCTCCGCTGCGTGCTTCCCTACTGCGCGCTGCCCAGGCCCACCAGCACCACTCCCACCACGATCAACGCCAGGCCCGCGAACTTATACCGGTTCATGGCCTCTTTGAAAAACAGCTTCGACCACACCAACGTCCAGATGTAGCCCAGTGAGACCATGGGGTACAGCACCGAGAGCTCGCCGCCTTTGAGCGCCGAGAGATAGATCACGGTCGACCCCAGGTACAGTGCCACCCCGGCGATCAAGCGCGAATTCACGAAGCTCAGCACGTTGCCGTTGAGCCGCAAAGCTCCCAGCTTGAGGAAAACGGCCCCGAACGATCCCACGATCCCCGCCACGAACACCATGACGATCGACCGGATCAGCAATGCGCTCATTTCTTGTGGCCTCCCCCGCCGAGCACGGCCACGCCGATCACGATCGTCAGGATGCCCAGGTTCTTGTACAGGTTCGGGCTCTCCTTCAGTAACCAATAAGTGAGCAGCGTGACCCACACATAGCTGAGCGCAATGATGGGATACATCACGGAAAGCTCGGCCTCGCGCAAGGCGATAACCATGGCGATGGTGAACAGTCCGTAAAAGGCGCACCCGGCGATCAGCGGGACATTGGTGGCCAGGCCCATGGGAGTGAGGACCAGGTTGCGCGCCCCGATTTTGAAAAAGATTTGCGCCACGGCATTCAAGACCGTGCACGCCGAAACGAGGACGGCGGCGCGCCGCCGCGCGGAGGCAGCATCCGATTGCGATGCGGGACTGGCTGGAATGGTGCTCACGTATACCTGACGGCCTCAAAACAGAATAGCAAGCTTTTTCGTTAAAATGAGTGTCAGTGGATCCAGATAACGCAATCGAGGCTGAAGGTACGCCCGAGCAACAGGTAGAAGCGCTACCGCCATCGCAGCCTCAAATTCAGGAGCAGCCCGCCGATCTGGCGAAGGACCGGCCCGAAGACCGGCAGGACGACGCACCACAGCGCAGTTTCATCGCGGAGTGGACCGTCACCATCATTCTGCTGCTCTTCGGCACGACGACGCTCATTCAGGCGTACGTCATCCCCACCGGCTCCATGGAGGACACCCTGCTGGTGGGCGACCATCTGCTGGTAGACAAGCTGGCGTTCGCGCCGCCCGGCGGAGCCATCTCGAGCCACATTCTGCCGTATCGCGAGCCGCACCGCGGCGACATCATCGTCTTTCGCTACCCCGTGGACATCAGCCAGACATTCGTGAAGCGCTGCATCGGGGTTCCCGGCGATCGCATACGCCTGATAGACAAGAACCTGATCCTCAACGGGAAGCCCGCGGTCGAGCCCTACGTGTACCACAAGGCGGAGTATTTCGACCCCTACCGCGACGAGTTTCCGATTCCTAACGTACATATCCCGTCGCCGGCCTCGGACATGCTCCGCAATCACGTAGTGAACGGTGAAGTGGTGGTGCCGCCGGGCTTTTATTTCGCCATGGGGGACAATCGCGACTTATCGTCGGACAGCCGCTACTGGGGCTTTGTGCCGCGCGCTAACATCATCGGCAAGCCGTTGATCATCTACTGGTCGTACGATGCGCCCACCGACGATCTCACGAATACCGCCTTCAGCGCCCGGCACATTCTCGATTTGTTGGAGCATTTCCCCACGAAGACGCGCTGGAAACGGACCTTCCGGCTGATACACTCGTATCCGTTGAATTAAAGCAGATGAAAACCGCGCGAACCGTGAGCCGCCGCGCCCTGTGTACCACCAAAGTCGATGAGCCTCGGTGGGGCGGACTTCAGTCCGCCGAGGGCTTTAGCCTTTCGTGGGGCAGCCAATCCTGGCTGCAGGCTGGCTTTCAGCCTGCCTCTCTGTCGCGAGTCGGACTTTTTCGGGCTTTGCTGCACGATGCCTGCGAGACACGAAGCCGGA
>CAZARO010000715.1:0-3825 GCA_964487165.1 uncultured Solibacteraceae bacterium
CACTGGACTAGCGCACGGCATCGTCATCACTCCATCCCACAAACCTCCAGACGACGGAGGCTTCAAGTACAACCCGCCGCATGGCGGGCCGGCCGACACCGTGGCCACTAAATGGATCGAGAATCGCGCCAATCAGATCGTGCGTGACGGATTGCGCGACGTGCGCCGCCAACCATTCGCGGCCGCTCTGGCGGCATCCACCACCCATCGCCACGATTATATTTCGGCTTATGTGAACGATCTGCCGTCGGTGGTGGATCTCGATGCCGTGCGCTCCGCCGGTCCGTCTCTGGGGGCCGATCCGTTGGGCGGCGCGGGGATACGTTATTGGGGCCGGATCGCGGAACGGTACGGCCTGAAAATGGACATCGCGCACGCCGATCCCGACCCCACTTTCCGCTTCATGCGCCTCGATTGGGACGGCAAGATTCGCATGGATTGCTCCTCGCCCTACGCCATGGCGGGCCTCATCGCCCTGAAAGACAAGTTCGACGTGGCCTTCGCCTGCGATACCGACCACGACCGCCACGGCGTGGTGGCGCGCAGCGCCGGCCTGCTGAATCCCAACCATTATCTGGCGGTGGCGATCTGGTATTTGTTCACGCATCGCGCCGGTTGGGGCGCAACCGCCGGGGTAGGGAAGACGCTGGTTTCAAGCAGCCTGCTGGATCGCGTGGTGGCCAGCCTGGGGCGTCAACTGGTGGAAGTGCCGGTAGGTTTCAAATGGTTCGTGGACGGGCTGCTGAGCGGTTCGCTGGGGTTTGGGGGCGAAGAGAGCGCCGGCGCTTCGTTCCTGCGGCGCGATGGAACGGTCTGGACTACCGATAAAGACGGAATCATCATGGCGCTACTGGCCGCCGAAATCCTGGCGCGGACGGGTAAGGATCCGGGGCAGATTTACGACACGCTCACGGAGCAGTTCGGTGCCCCGGTGTATGAGCGCATCGATGCCCCGGCCACGCCGGAGCAGAAGGCGCGGCTGGCGAAGCTTTCTCCCGATCAGGTCCACGAAAAGGATCTGGCCGGCGATCCTATCGAGCGTATGTTGACCGTGGCGCCGGGCAACGGGGCGCCGCTGGGAGGGCTCAAAGTGATTACCAAGCGCGGTTGGTTTGCGGCGCGGCCGTCGGGCACCGAAGATGTCTACAAAATCTACGCCGAGAGTTTCGCCGGCACGGACCATTTGCGCCTGATTCAGCAGGAGGCGCGGAGCCTGGTGGGAAAAGCGCTCGGGGCAGCGTGACGGGGGGCGTTCGGTGCTAGGCTGGATCTCAAGTGACCGATTCCCTCGGCGAGAAACAGTCGGCCGCACTGGGCTCGCTGGTGGCAGCCGTTGGGCTGACCGCTTTCAAAATCGTTGTAGGCGTCTGGACGGGAAGCCTGGGGATCATGGCGGAAGCCGCGCACTCCGGGCTGGACCTGGTAGCGGCCGGGCTGACGTTTCTGGCGGTGAGATTCTCCGCCCGTCCGGCCGACCGCACGCATCTTTACGGGCACGGTAAGATCGAGAACCTGTCGGCGCTGGCCGAGACTCTTTTGCTGCTGCTCACCTGCGCGTGGATCGTGTGGGAAGCGGTACACCGGCTGCGATTCCACCAATCGCAGGTCGCGGTGACGGTCTGGTCACTGGTGGTGATGTTGACCTCGATTGCGATTGACGTTTCGCGCTCGCGCGTGCTGGCGCGGGCAGCCAAGAAGTACGGCAGCCAGGCGCTGGAGGCGGACGCGCTGCATTTCCAGACCGACGTGTGGGGGTCGGCCGTGGTGATCGTGGGGCTGCTGTCGGTGAAACTGGGGCTGTGGTGGGGAGATGCGGTGGCGGCCCTGGGCGTTTCGGCGGTGGTGGTGTGGGTGAGCGTGCAGCTCGGCCGGCGGACGGTGGATGCGCTGCTGGATAGAGCGCCGGAAGGCATGGAGCAACGGATCGAGGCGGCCGTCTCGGCGGTGGATGGCGTGCGCGATTGCCACCACGTGCGGCTGCGGTACTCCGGGCCGGTCCTGTTTATCGATCTGCACGTGCTAGTGGATGGAGGGCAGACGCTGGCGGAGGCCCATCGGCTGACGGAGACTATCGAGGCGGCGATTCAGGAAATAGCGCCGCAAGCCGATGTGACGGTACACCCGGAACCGGTCTGAAGTCCCGAACTGCCGGTCCAGGCCCTTCTATCCGGCGCTCCGAGGGTGTATGATTTGGTCGAAAGGGTCTGCGGACAGGAGGTAGCTATGCTCAGTGCCGACAGCGCTCAGGTGAATTGGGACACCCAAAAGAAACGCTGGAGTGTCCGCGTCAAGATTGGGGAGGAAGTGATCCGGAGGCCGATTCCGGCGGTTCCGCAAAGCGCCGGGGATGAGGTCTTGCGGTCCGCGGCGGTCGAGACCGCGAAGGCCGACGGGTACCAGGTGGATCCGGCGAAAGTCAATATCGCCCACTGATGGCCGGGGGGCAGGATGGTAGCTTGCGACCGATTGTGAATCGTCCCGGCGTGTTACCAGGGCTACCCTCTGGGTCCCGCAGGTTACCAACCTGCCCCACTTCCCTAGTTCACTTCGGCGGTTTCGTGTTGATCGAGCATGCTGGATTGCAGCAGCTCGAGGGCTTCCACCACACGCTCCACCAGATCGTCCGTTTGGGCCATGGCAGTGCGCGACGACTCGATGGCGACGCCTTGTGTCTTGAGCGTCTTCTCGAAGTCGTGAAGATCGCCGGCCACATTCGCCTGTAAGGTAGCGAAGTGTTTGCGAATCTCTTCCATGTTGCGTTCGGCAGCCTCCATGCGCTGGTTCACGGCCGCAAGGGTTTCGTTGGCGTGTGCCGCCTGCTGCTGAGCCGCGGCTGCGAGGGATTCTTCCACTCGTGCCGCCTGCTGCTGGGCCGCGGCTGCGATGGTCTCCTGCAGCTTGACGGCGTGCTGCTCATTGGCGGCGTCGACTGTCTCCTTGACCTGCGTAGCGAGTTGCTGCGTCACCGATCCGAAAGCGGCCTGCACCTGCGAAGTGTGCTCCTGATTGGCGGCGGCGACAGTTTCCTGCACCTTAGTGTGTAGCTGCTCGCTGCCGGCGGCGATGGACTCATGCACCTGGGTGTGCAGTTGCTGGGTGGCGGCGGCGATGGTTTCCTGCAATTGCGAGGTGTGCTGCTGATTGGCGGCGGCGACGGTTTCCTGCACCTGCGTGTGCAGTTGCTGGGTAACGGCGGCGATGGTTTCCTGTACGCGGGCGTTAATCTTCTCGGTCAGAGCGTCGATGTCTACCGCGGGGGGAACGGGGCGCGCCTCGACGGCCGCGAGTTGGGTGTGGACCCCCGCCAGTTGCTCCCGCAAGGACTCGACCGCCTGGCCGGAGGCCTCTTGCAGGGTCGCGATGTTCTTCTCGTACGCCGCCAGACGGGCGGTAAGGCGCCCTTCCAGTTGCTGGATTTGGGAGCGCATGGCGGTGTCGGATACGCCACGGGCGGCCGGGGCCGCGTCCGCGCGCCGCGCGGCCACGGTGAGGAGCTTGAGCTCCATGATGATCTTCTGCATACGCTGCCAGCGCGCCGCTGGGGACTTGGCCACGCAGCTAGTCACCAGCCGGTCTACCGCGGGGCTTCCCGACGGCGGAGGAGCGGAATTGCAGAGCGCCAGTTTGAGCTCGGTCTGGCCGTCGCCATCGAAGGCGCGACGCCCGGTGAGCATCTCGAATACCAGCGCGCCAAACGAAAAGATATCGCTGCGTGCGTCGGCGGGCTGGCCCTGCAGCACCTCCGGAGCGGTGTAGGGCGTGACCGTGGCCGACGGGCCCAGGGAAGGAATCAAATCCAACCCGGTGGCAGTGAGCTCAATGCAG
>CAZARO010000716.1:0-3823 GCA_964487165.1 uncultured Solibacteraceae bacterium
CATCCGCTCCCTGACGGTCACGGCTCTGTAAGAGGCGCATACTGAGCCGCGCGCGCAAACAAGCGGTTTGATCGCGCAGCGAACGACGTCGTGTTTAGTGAGCAAATGGCCAAACTCGAGGTGCACCCCTTGGGTGCATGACCCACGGCAGATGAATTCTTGTCCTGGCTTCCTTCTTATCCGTGTTCATCGGTGTTCATCTGTGGCCAATTTCTTTTTCTTCGTCTAACGACAGACCGGCGAGCGCCTGTCTGGAACCCTTATTTGAGCATTGACATACTTGATGACACCAGCTAAGGAGCGGAAATCTTCACGGACGCTTTGAAATCGTATGAAGGCTTGAATCCCTGGAACAGTTTCCGCTTGTCCGGCAAGTCTCTTTCCGCCTGGGGTAAGATGGCAGGGACACACAGATGCAATCATGTCTACTCCCTCCGCAGAATCCTTCGAACGCCTGAAGTGCCCGTGGTGCCAGAGCCTCAACGAAAGGGCGGCGCTCGCCTGCCGTTCCTGCGGCGCGCCCCTCGATGTCGCCAATCTGGTCTCCGAATCGGGCTGGCGCGAATGCCCGCGCATCCGCGACATGACCGAGATCCACTTCAGCAACAGCACCTGCCAGGTGGAAGGCGAAATCGTGCCGGTAGCCGAAATCAACCTCTCGCCCGGCGACGCGATTTTCTTCGAGCACCACGTCATGCTGTGGAAAGATGGAACCGTTCCGCTCACCCTGATGGCGCTCTCCGGCGGGTTGAAGCGCGCCTTCGGCGGCATGCCGTTCCTCATCAGCGTGGCCACCGGGCCGGGGCGCATCGCTTTCTCCCGCGATGCTACCGGCGAGCTGGTGGTCCTGCCGCTCCATCCCGGCATGGAGGTGGACGTGCGCGAGCACGCC
This sequence comes from uncultured Solibacteraceae bacterium, assembly GCA_964487165.1. Lineage (GTDB taxonomy): Bacteria > Acidobacteriota > Terriglobia > Bryobacterales > Bryobacteraceae > PALSA-129. Next base: position 893 of record CAZARO010000716.1, read on the forward strand.
TTCCTACTGTCGTCGCACCAGATTCAATATTCTTTCGTGCGCATCAAGGGGCTGGCCAACATACTCTTCGGGGGCCAGGGCATGTATATGGACCGCTTCGTCACCGCCGGCAGCCCCGGCCTGCTGATCCTCCACGGCTACGGCAACGTCTTCGAGCGCACGCTCAGAGCCGGGGAGAGCATCATGCTGGAGCCCGGCGCGTTTTTGTATAAGGACTCTTCGGTCACCATGGACGTGGAGTTTCAAAAGCTGGGCACGGGTCTCTTCGGCGGCACCACTATGAGCTTGGCGCGCGTCACCGGACCGGGCCGCGTCGGCATCCAGTCTATGTACGTCCACCACAAGACCGAGTAACGGAGACCCTCATGTTCTGCGAAATTTGTGGATCGAGACTGATTCCGGACGCCCGCTTCTGCGGCTCCTGCGGCGCCATGGTGAAGTTCCACGAAGCCGCGCCCGAGCCTGCAGCCCCCGCTCCGACGCCGGTTCAGCCGCCAGTCCAGCCGGTAGCCCCGCGGGTGTACGCTGCCCCGCCGCCTCCGATCGTTGTGCCGCCGGCCACGCGCTGCTCCTGGTGCGGATCGCCGCTGGCCGCCGGGATCCTGAGCTGCCCCGGTTGCGGAGGCAAAGTCTCCGAGATGGCCATGAGCACGCATTCCGGATGGCTGCAATTGCCTGGCCGCAAGGATATGGCCAAGCTGCAGTTCGGACAATCCACCTGCCAGATCGAAGGCCTCTACGTTCCAGTGGCGGACATACAGCTCGCCGCCGGCGACAGCGTGTATTTCGCGCACCACGTGCTCCTCTGGAAAGATTCGGCCACCGCCATCACCACCATGCCGCTCAAGGGCGCATGGAAGCGCGTTTTCGCCGGCATGCCGCTCATCATGACGCAAGCCTCGGGGCCCGGCCACATCGCTTTCTCGCGCGATGCGCCGGGTGAGTTGATCGCCGTCCCGCTCCATCCCGGCCAGTCCGTGGATGTGCGCGAGCATCTCTTCCTCACCGCTACCGGCAACATCACTTACGACTGGTTCAATACCAACGTCTGGTTCCAAACCAGGAGCGGCGACGATACCGAGACGCACTATCCCGTGGGCGCGTTCATGGATCGTTTCACCGGAACCGGCCAGCCCGGCCTGTTGCTGCTGCATGCCGCCGGCAACGTCTTCGTGCGCAATCTGGGGCCCGGCGACAGCCTGCTGGTGAAGCCCACCGCCCTCATCTTTAAGGACCCCTCGGTCCAGATGCATCTCCATTTCGAGCATCCGCAGGTGGGCTTTGTGACGTGGGGGTCGTGGAGCAATCGCTATTTGTGGCTCCGCGTAGTGGGCCCCGGGCGGATCGCGGTGCAATCGTCTTTCGAGCGGCTGGAGGGAGAAGCGAAGTACATCCAGGGCGCGTCGTACGCTACCGAGACGCGGTGGTGAGGCGGGAAAGCGCTCCCAGTGGGGCAGGATGGCATCCTGCGGGCCGAGTGGCACTCGGCCCCGGGGAGCGGGTTGCCAACCCGCTGCAGGTTGACAAGCTGCCCCACTTAGCTTCTCAAAGGCGCCGCAGGCCCTGCCTCACGCCCCCTTCGGATAGCATCCCAAGACCCGCAAAAAATCCGCCAGTTCGCGTAGATGATTGAGGGCGTTCTTGGCGTTGGGGGTATCCACCCGGCCCAGGAAATCCACGTAGAACAGATACTCCCAGGGCTTCCCCCGCAGGGGCCGCGATTCGATTTTGGTGAGGCTCAGATCCCGCAGGGCGAACGCGCTGAGGGCACGGAACAGCGCGCCGGGCACGTTGCGCGTGCTGAACACCAGGGACGTCTTCCAGGTAGTGTGCTCGGCCGGAGGGATGGTGTGCCGGCGAGCGTACTGCTCCGTTCGCAGGAGAAAAAAGCGCGTGAAATTCTGCCGATCGCTCTCGATCGACCGGCGCAAGATCCGGGCACCGTAGATCTCGGCCGCCACCGAGGAGGCGATCGCCGCCGCATCGCCGAGTTCCTCGGCGACGATCATCTTCACGCTTCCCGCGGTGTCATAAAAAGGAATTCGTTCAATTTGTGGATTCCGGGCAAAGAAATCCAGGCATTGATTCAAAGCTACAGGGTGCGAAAACGCACGTTTGATTTGCGAAAATCGTGTACCTTTTCTAACAATCAGGTTGTGTACAATACGCACGCTGGTTTCCGCCACTATCGGTAATTCGAAGTTCACCAGGTGATCGTAATTCTCATGCACCGAGCCGGCCAGGGTATTTTCGATGGGCACCACCGCGCCTTCCACGGCCCCGGATTTCAGGCTGCGGAAGACGTCTTCGAAGCGCTCGCAAGGCAAAACGGGGCTGTCCGGCCCCACCAGCTTGCGCGCCGCCTCTTCGCTGAAGGCGCCGCGCGCACCCTGGAACGCGATCGGCGCCGGCGGCTTCTTCATTTCGGCATTCCCTCCCAGCGCCGTACTGCCTGGTCGGGCAAGCCCAGAAGATCTACAACCCGGTCCACGCTGTGATCCACGATATCCATCACGGTCTCCGGGCGATGGTAGAACGCGGGGATCGGCGGGGCGATGATGGCGCCCATTTCCGCCAGCGCCGTCATATTCCGCAAATGCCCCAAATGAAAGGGGCTTTCCCGAACCAGCAGAATCAGCTTGCGCCTTTCTTTCAGCATCACGTCCGCCGCCCGCACCAGCAGATTGGAACTAATCCCCGTGGCGATCGCCGACATGCTGTGGATGGAGCAGGGCGCCACCACCATGGCGTCCATGGCGCTCGAACCGCTGGCCACGCTTGAGCCGATATCCTCCAGGGGATGCCAGAAGTGCGCCAGTGCGCGGACATCCGCCGCCAGTTTGCCGGTCTCCAGGAATAAGGTTTTTTCACCTGATTTTGTCAAAATGAGGTGAATCTCCACGTCTTTCCGAGTCCCCAGCCGCTCCAGCA
>CAZARO010000717.1:0-3821 GCA_964487165.1 uncultured Solibacteraceae bacterium
GGTTCTGTTCCTCGAAGGTCCGCCGGAATTCGCCCGCCAGCGGCTCGCTGAATTCCTTGTGCACCATTTCGAGCGATACCGAGAAAGCGTGGCCGGCGCGCATCGACCGCGAAATGAACTCCAGGCATTCCGGAAACTGCTCTTCGAACAGGCGCAGTCTGGCGTTGGCCCGTCGCGCGACCCACTTGACGGGTACCACCGCGCCCAAGGCTCCAGCCATCAGGGTCAGCAGCGGCATGGAGTTGCGCGTGGCCACCAACACCGCCAGCGACGCCGCCAGCGCGCACCCCGCCGAGCGGTGAATCAACCCCACCGCGCCCCATTTCAGGTCCGCCGTTTCGAGCAGGCGTTCGGCACGCTCGCGCAGTTGGAAGCGCGCCAGCAGGGTGCGGGCCATGCGGCTATGATCGTCGACCGGCGCCTGCATTAATGCCGGCCCGCCGGCCGACCGCGACGGCTGCCTGGATGGCTTCCGGCCGGTCAGGCGCTGCAGCCCATGGAGGTGCTCGCGGCGCGTCGCCCAGAGCGAAATCAGCACCATGGCCGCCATGGACGTCCCCGAGGTAATCAGGAAAATGGGGATCATGACGGCGGCTCTACCAGGACCACCTCGTCGAACAAGTCCACGGGCAGTTGGATTCCCGCGGCTACCAGCTTTTCGTTGAATTTGGGCAGGATGCCCGTGGCCGCGAAGCGCCCCATCACTTTGCCGGCGTGCGAGAGGCCCAGTTTCTCGAACACGAAGATATCCTGCAGGCACACGATGTCGGTCTCCATGCCGGTCACCTCGGTAATGTTCATGACCCGCCGCGTGCCGTCGCTCATGCGCGATATCTGCACCAGGATCTGCACCGCCGAAGCGATCTGCTGCCGGATGGCCGCCAGGTGCATATTGGCGTTGGCCAGCGACACCATCGTTTCCAGCCGGGAAATAGCATCGCGCGGGCTGTTGGCGTGCACCGTGGTGAGCGAGCCGTCGTGTCCCGTGTTCATAGCCGCCAACATGTCCAGCGCTTCCTCGCCGCGGACCTCACCCACGATGATGCGGTCCGGCCGCATACGCAGCGCGTTGACCAGCAATTGCCGCTGGCGCACCGTCCCGTGGCCTTCCACGTTGGCCGGACGCGTCTCCAGGCGCGCCAGGTGCGGTTGCTTGAGCTGCAACTCGGCGGCATCTTCGATGGTCACGATGCGTTCCCGCGGCGAGATGAATGCCGATAGGGCGTTGAGCAGGGTGGTCTTGCCGGCGCCCGTGCCGCCCGAGACGATGATGTTCAGGCGCGCCCGCACGGCCGCTTCCAGCAGGCGCATCATCCCCGCGGTGAGCGAAAGCCGGTCCACCAGGTCGGCGGGCATCAGCCGGTCGGTGCCGAAGCGGCGGATGGAAAGCAGCGGACCGTCCACCGCCAGCGGCGGAATGATGGCGTTGACGCGCGATCCGTCGAGCAGGCGCGCGTCCACCATGGGGTTGGACTCGTCCACCCGCCGGCCTACCTGCGACACAATCCGGTCGATGATGCGCAGCAGGTGCCCGTTGTCGTGGAACCGCACCGTAGTGGCCTCGAGAACTCCGGCGCGCTCCACGTACACCTGGTTATAGCCGTTCACCAGGATGTCGGAAATGGTGGGATCCTGCAGCAGCGGCTCCAGCGGCCCCAGGCCGAAAACCTCGTGCAACACCTCTTCGCTGATCTGCTCTTTCTCGAGAGCGGTGAGCAGGGTGGGCTCCTGGTCGATGATGGTCAGGGCGGCCTGCTTCACCTCCGCGCGAATGCGGTCGTTCTCGATGCCGGCCAGGGCGTCCAGGTTGATCTGGTCGAGCAACTTGCGGTGCAGCGTGAACTTGAGTTCCTGGTATTCCGGCCGCAAGGAACCCTTGCGCGGCGATTGGCGCAGCAGGCGCTGTTCCCAGTCCGCTTCGACGGCCGTCATAACGCAGCCACCTCCGAAAAAGAGCTTCTCCGCTGCCCGCGCCGCGGCGATTCCGGCTCCTGAAGGACTTGCCCTATTCGGCCGATCGACCGCTCCGTCGCGGTCGCGGCCCGGCAGGCCCAGGCGAACACAGAGGCGCCATTCCGAGCCGCGCGCGCAAGCAAGCGGTTCTTGGAATCTTGCAACTGCCACTTCTGACTCCTGACTTCCCCGACTCCTTCGTGCCGCTGGGATATCAGGACAACGCCCTGGCTATTGCGAGCCTTCATGTTTCCTCGTTTCCACCGCAAAAGTTTCCACGGTCTTCTGAATCCCGCGGATCAGAATGATGCTATCGACCGCCGAAGGCGCGGACACCGTCGGAATTGGTGCGTGTACCGGCGCCGCGGGCCCGAGTGTGGGGCGCAACGGGAAGCCGGCCACCCGCGGCGCCGCGATCGCCGGCCGAGGGGCGGATTCCGCCTCCGACGGGGCCCCATGGGAATAAAGATCGCGCCATTGACGCCGGGCTGTCGCTTCCACGTTCCGATCGCTGGAATTGCGCAGCACCAGCTGGATGTGGCCTTCGGTGACCGCCAGCATCAGGCTCTCTGCCTGCAGAGGATCCACCAGCAGGGTCACCACCGTTACCGCCATGGACTGGCTTTTGCCGTCGGTCTCGACGCTTTGACCGGCCGAAAGCACGGTCACGTTTTGCAAGACCGTGGCGGTAAAAGGATCGTCCGCCCCAGGCGGCCTGCCGGTCACCAGCACGTCGACGTGCATGCCCGGAAGCACGAACCCGGCCACCCCGGCCACATCGTTGACGCGCACCGACACCGCGCGCATCCCCGTGGGGATCATGGGAGCCACGCCGAAGCCGCTGCCGCGCGCCGCCAGGCGGGAATCCACCACCGGCTCATCCGGCTCGATGGAACTGATCACCGGCCGGCCGATCACATCTTCCACACGCGAATAGCCGCCCTTGGGGAAAAGGTTGGCCTGCACGCGCAGCGTCTTGACCGCGCCGGCCACCACGGCCGCACCCGGCGCGAGCGGCCCCGCCGCCACCACCAGGATTCTCTCCTGCGCCTGGCTCCGGCCGGCCAGCGCCATCCGGTAGAACACCAGGGAGACGATCAGCCCCCAGGCCAGACTGCTTCCCACGATGACCAGGAATCTGCGATCTAAATGCATGAATTAACCTCTCCCGAGCAATGCCAGCCAGGCCCCCAGCGTGAGCGCCGGGGCGTAAGGGATGGCCCGCACCCGCCGGCGCCACAGCAGACACACGGCCGCCAATAGCGCGCCCAGGGGCGCCGCCAGCAGCGCGGCCAACAGGATTCCGGAAGGCCCCAGCAGCGCGCCGAAGGCCGCCGATAATTTGAGATCTCCCGCGCCCATTCCACCCAAACAGTAGAGAAGCAGCAAAACCCCGAAGCCCGCCGCGGCGCCGCCTGCCGACCACGCCAGGCCCGCCCATCCGCGCTCTACCGAGTGGTAGACCAACCCCGCGGCCAGTCCGGCTACGTTGATCCAGTTGGCGACGGCCCGCCGGCGCAAATCGTCGAAGCTGGCGGCGCATCCCAATGCCACGGCTAGCCAGAACAGTAGAGTCATTTCCTGTTTCCCGCGCTCTTCTCGAGCAGCACGGCCTGCCCGTCGCGATACACCACCCGCCAATCCGGGTCGCGTTCCAGGATCTGGCCCAGCGGCCAGTCGAGCGGCAGCAGCGCCGCAGTAAATCCATAGCGCGCCATGACCGCACCGCTGCGCCGGCCGGCCAGAAGCAAGACCCGGTAATCGTCTCCGAGGGCATCGCCGTAGAAATCGCTGCGGCCGTCGAAGAACACCCGCGTCCGCGGGTACAGCCGGTAGATCAGATAGTCGCCCCACTGGTCGGAAGTGAG
>CAZARO010000718.1:0-3819 GCA_964487165.1 uncultured Solibacteraceae bacterium
GCCGCCCGGGCCGTTGCGCTGCTGCAGGAAAGCCCCGGCCAGCGCCGCCAGCGGCGCCATCGACGTGCCGATATTCTGATAGATCACTGCAGAAAAGTTCACGTGCTGGTCGCGCGGCGTCAGTTCCAGGAACTTGCCGGAGTGCTTGATGGAGGTTCCCGCGAGCTTCATTTGCAGCGCGTGCGAGACCATCGCCCGCGTGGGGCCGGCCACCAGGTAGCCCTGGTCGAAGGTATAGTGCGCCTCCATCAGCGGGCCGGCGCCTTCGAGCGCGATGCTGTAATAAGTGCGGCCATCGACGGTCTCCTGCGCGGCGCGGAGGAGCTTCTTGCCGTCCTTGGCGGCTTCCTGATTGTGCGCGTCGATGAAATGTTGCAAGGTGGACTGCAAGCGGGCCGGATCGTAAACTTCGCTCACCAGCTTCCAAGAGGGTACGGGCATGAGCGACCCATCCATGGCGACGGCGAATTCGCCGCCCAGGCTGGCGGCCAGGTCGTCGCGCACGCTGAAGCCTTTTTCCTGGCGCTCTTCGTCCAGCGACTGCCGCGCGGCGGCCATGGAGCCCTGCGGAATCGCCAGCGCGGCGTCCACGATGGCGCCGGGGTCCTTGACCACGAATCCCAGCACGGCGAGCGCATCGGGCGAAATGTAATCCAGCGAACCCATGGGCGAAGGCGCGGCCAATTGCGCGGCCAGCCCGGTGCGCGGTCCGTCGAAACCGAGAGTCGCGCTGGCAACCGTCTGGTTCCCCGCCTGCTTCTGCTCGGCGGAGATATAGCGCGCGCCCGGAAGCGGCGTCTGCCCCTGCCCCAGATCGACCCACAACAGCAGGCCGGCGCCTTCCCGGTACGATTCCGCGATGCGCGCATAAAGCGGCTTCTGCGCGAAGCCCGTATCGAGTTGGCCCGCGGCAGCTTCCACGGCGGAGCGCTCCGGCCCGAACAACAGCAGGCCGTCATGGTTCACTACCGTAATGGGCAAGCCCTTCTTCTGCAGGAAGTCGTCGAAGCCGTCGCGCTTCTTCTCCGCCACCAGCACCAGCGCGCCCAGACCGGGAGCGTTCACAATGTCGATCTCGTCGCCCAGATAATCGCTGCCGGTGCGCAGCATATCCACCGCCGCGCCCGTGCGCGAATTCCAAAGCGCGCCCAGTTGCGGGTTAGCGGCGATCTTCTTTCCCAATACCGATTCGGCCTCCGAGAGGTACTGCGCCAGATTGGGAATGCTGACGAACAACGTAGTGCCGGCGGGCAGACGGTCGAGCAGCTTGCTCGAATAGCGCATGGCCGGCGGGTGTACCTGCTTCAGGGCGGAACGCAGTTGCGCCAGGAGATACTCGCGGTCGTGGCTCCAGGAGATCTCATCGGGTACCGGCTCCGGCTCCACGCTGGTGCTGGTCACCGACTGGTCTCCGGCGTGGAGAATCTTCTCCTGGTTGTCCTGGGTAACGTGGACTTCGCCCTCTACCACGGAGACGCGCGAGCCCTTCACCCCCGCGGTGACGCCAAACAGAGTGCCGGTAACCGCCACGCGGCAATCGCCGGTATCCACGTACAGGTGGCCCTTGGTGCGATGTTTGGCTTTCACGATGACGCTGCCGCGCCCCAGTTGAACGGTGATATCGAGGGCGCCGCCGGTGGTGGAAAGGCTGGAGCGTTCGCGCATCTCCACCTGCGAGCCATCGGCGAGCAGCAGTACGGCGTCGGAATCCTTGGCGGTGCGCAACTCCACGTCGCTGGGCAGGTCCTGCCCCTTGAGCAGCGGATAGATGCCGTCGGCGGTAACTTTGTACAGCGTGCCGTCGAGAGTCTGCACGATGGCATGGCCGGTACCGTCGCCATTCCGATTGACGGCAAACCAGACGGTGATTCCGGCAGCGACCAGGACCGTGGCGGCCAGGGCCCAGCGAGCCGCGTAGTTGGTTCGGCGAACTACCGGCGGAGCGGGCAGGACGGCTACTTTGCCTTCATACATGTGGCGGCAGGCCACGCACTGGTGGAGATGGTCGCGCACCAGCACGGTGCGGGCTTCCGACAGCCGGCCGGCACGCAGATCGGGGAGCAGGGCCTGAAAATCGGCGCAGTTGCGGATTACTGCGTGGGCATCGTGCGCGGCTTGCGAAAGGTGCGCCCACACGCGCGCGGCGGCAGCTTCCATCACTGCGGAGTCCGGAGCCTCGTCGCGGATTTCGGCCACAGCTTGCTCCAGGTCTTGAGACATAGGGTTAAATTCCGGGGTCATGCTACTCCTCCCTGGTAAGCTCGAAATTCCTTTTCCAGACGGTCGCGGGTGCGCGAGAGAGTTACCGCTACCGTTCCCGGCGTGGTCTGGAGCAGACGGGCAATTTCGGGATTATCTTTGCCATCGAAAAAGCGCAACATGAACATTTCTGCAATTTTCGGGTTTAAGCGCGCCAAAGCGCCGCGCAGCCACTCGCGAATTTCGCCGGAGTGCTGAATTCTGTCGGGGCTGCGGAAGGCCGGTTCGGAAAGTACCGGCTCCAGTTCGTCGAGCGGCACGCTGCGGATATTCTGGCGCGACCGCACCAGGTCCAGGGCCGCGTTGACGGCCGCGCGATGCAGAAAACTGGCCATATTCTCCACCCGCTGGGCGTCCGCGCCGCGCTTCATCATGCGCAGAAATACTGTCTGGAGAACGTCTTCGGCGTCGTCGGCGTTGCCCGTGACGCGGTAGGCGGCGCGGAACACCATGGCGTGGTGTTCGCGGAAGATGCGCTCCAGCTCCGCCTCCGGAAGATGGGCCGATTCCAGTTGGGCAGCCATCAGCGCTTTCATGGTAGCAGGCTCATTCGATTATGGGACGGCTGGAACGGCCAGGAATTAGCGGCGGGACGAAGGTCGCGCTTCGGATCTGGGCTGCCCAGTGGCCCGGGGTTCAAGCCTGGCTGCAACCAACTGTCCAGAAACTTCGTTCCGAAGCCCGCACAGGTGTTGATTTCCGGTTGGCACAGGGCGCCTGCTGTGGGGCATCCAATCATGGCTGCAGGCCGGCTTTCAGGCGGACTCTGGAGTTTGCCATTTACTCCCTGGCGGGCTGAAGCCCAGCCCACCTGGCGGATCGACACATCCTGGCAGCGCACTGCTGTTCGACCGGACGCAGCTCGCGCTCTATTCGGGCGATTCGTCGAGTTGCTCGAATAACGTTACGAAATCACTCTCACCGACCAACGGGGTGGACAACTTCTGAGTGTTGACTCGCCGGATTCCGGCCTGGTCGGCTTCGACCAGGGTCCGTTTATAAGGATCGACCACCCAGATGTGCGGAATACCTGCCGCAAGGTAATCTCCTATCTTGGTGAGCATCTCCTGGACTTCATCTTTAGGCGATACGATCTCGATCGCGAGGTCCGGTTGGACGAGGATCGACAAGATCTCGTGAGGGAGGGCCTTAACAGAGATATCAGGGATCCGGTAGCGGGGCTCGTCGCTCACTCGGACCCTCTGTTCCGTGAAAGCTCGGAACCGGTGCTCTCGTTCTCGCAACGTGAGCAGGGCCCCAAGCAGGATCTGCAATCGACTATGCAAGTATTCGCCCACTTGGCGCTCCACGAGTTGCCCGTCCACGTACTCCCTGTCTGGATCGTACGTCGTGCTCAGGTACTCTTCAACCGGGACGGTGGTCAACGTCGCCATGAACACAGTGTATCCGACTCGACGGGCCGAGGCCTCGCAAAGCTGAGAGCTGAAGGCTGATAGCTCCTTCTTACTTCCCCCGCGCCAGCCCCAGCGCGCGAATGCGCTTGTGCAGATTCGTCCGCTCCATCCCCAGCGTGCGCGCGGCGCCCGACACGTTCCAGTT
>CAZARO010000719.1:0-3808 GCA_964487165.1 uncultured Solibacteraceae bacterium
TCGATCTGTGCAACTGGATGCTGCGCGACACCGCCCACATCCACGAGAAAGACGCGGAATTCCTGAACAAGCGCCGGGAGCATCGCAAGTCCAAAGGCCTGGCCGACGGACCGGTGACTCCGCTTTACACCACGGCGGACGCCGAACGCACCCTGCCGCTTTTCCAACCCGTCGGCTACCACTCGCCGCAGGCGCTCACGCCGGAGCTGACTTATGTCCCGTACGACGCCGGGCACATCCTCGGCTCATCCTCGATCGTGCTGCATGAAGGCTCTGACGGCGGGCGCGTGCGCCTGGCCTTCTCCGGCGATGTGGGCCGTCCCAACCTGCCCATCATTCGCGATCCCGAGGCGATGCCGCCCGCCGACTACCTCATCATGGAGAGCACCTATGGCGGCCGCTTACATAAGGATGTGCGCCACGTCGAAAACAAATTGCGCGATGTGGTGAATCGCACAGCGCGGCGCGGCGGCCGCATCATCGTACCGGCCTTCGCCGTGGGGCGGACGCAGCAACTGGTGCTCCTGCTGCACCAGTTGGCCAATGCCAGGCGAATCCCCAACATCCCCATTTTCGTGGACAGTCCGCTGGCGCTGAACGTCACGCAGGTCCACCGCGACCACCCGGAGTGCTTCGACGACGAAGCCCGGGAGTATCTGCGGCACGGCGAAGACCCGTTCGGTTTCCAGCGCCTGCAGTACGTGCGGGAAGCCTCCGAGTCTAAGAAGCTGAACGACCTGCACGGACCCTTCGTAGTGATTTCGGCTTCGGGAATGTGCGAGCAGGGCCGCATTCTGCACCACTTGCGCAACAACATCGAGGACCCGCGCAACACCATGTTGATAACCGGATTCATGGCGCAGGATACGCTGGGCCGCAAGCTGGTGGAGAAGTGGCAGGAAGTCTTGATTTTCGGCGAGCCCACGCGGGTCCGCGCCGAGATCTCCAGCCTGGACGAACTGAGCGGCCACGCGGACCAGCGGGAACTGTTACATTGGATCGAGCCTCTGGTGCCCACCTTACGGAAGGTATTTCTGGTGCACGGCGAGCCGGAGCAGGCCGCGATCCTGGCCAGGCTGCTGAATTCCACTCATGGCCTGGACGCAGTGGTTCCCGCTCCGGGTCAGAGCTTCGACCTGAATTAGACGTAACCGAAAGACCGCCCGGCACCATCTATACTGAGAGAAGACAAGGAGCACGTGACGTGAGTTCACCTATGTATACCGAACCGCAGCAGCGGTCGGGCCTGACAACCGCCCTGGTGGCCGGGGCTATGATCGCGCTTCTGGCGGCCGTCGTCTACCTGTTCGTGCAGATGGATCATCTGCAGGGGGACGTGGCCAAGATGAAGGAACAGTTCAACACCGAGTTGACGAGCCAGAAGCAATCGAGTTCGGTAGCGACAGCCGCGCATCAGAAGCGCATCGATACCTTGAAGGAAGAGCTGGAGACGACCCGCACCCAACTGAGCGCGGAAACCAAGCAGATGTCCGCGCAGGCCAAGCTGGAAGCCAGTGCGCACGCCGACGCGATCACCAAGCAGATTGCCGTGGAGGAGGCCCAACTGAAGCAGGCGCAGGCGGCACAGGCGGCGGAGATCGGCACGGTGAAGGAATCGGCCAGCGCGGCCAACGCGAAGATCGCCGATGTTTCCACCGATGTGGGCGGAGTCAAGACCAACCTGAGCGCGACCCAGGCCGAGTTGCAGAAGACCATCGCAGCGTTGAAATCGACGCAGGGCGACCTGGGAGTACAAAGCGGTCTGATCGCCACCAACGGCAATGAACTGGCGGCACTGAAGCTGCGCGGCGAGCGCAACTACACCGATATCAAACTCGGCAAGACGAAGAAGCCTGTGAAATTCGCCGATATCACGTTGATGCTGAAAAACGTCGACCCCAAGAAGAATAAGTACACCGTGGAAGTGATGGCGGACGACAAGCTCACCGAGAAGAAGGACAAGAACATCAACGAGCCGGTGCAGTTCTATACCGCCAAGGGCGGCCACATTCCCTACGAACTGGTGATCAACCAGGTAAATAAGAACGAGATCGTAGGTTACCTGGCGACGCCCAAGGTGGAAGCTACGCGGTAAGACGAGCTTTTGGCGGCGCCAGAAGCGCGCGAAGAATGACCATCCTGCGGTCGCGGCCCGGAAGGGCCTTGCGGATTTGCCCACGACTTGTAACCGAGTCGCGACCGATGGGAGCGGTCAGCTAAACAGGGCGTCATAAATATTTGCGCATTCGCTCCCTGACGGTCACGGCTCTGTAAGAGACGCATACTGAGCCGCGCGCGTAAGAGCTGTTCTTGCTCTACCCCGGAGAGCCCGTTTCCGGCTCGGTCTTCTCCAAGAATCGTTCCAAGTGTAAACCATAGATGGCCGGCTTGCCCTCGCGGTCACTCTGGAAGTACAGGCGTTGCGTGTCCCATGAGAAGCGCGGCGCGGTCATTTCCGGATGGCTGGCCTTGTGTTCGCAGAGAGTCAACTCGCGCCGCGTGGAGCGCAGCATGATCAAGATGGTCGGCGACGCGGCGCTGCGGCAGGCTCCCGCGAAAACCGTAGTCGGCGAATTGAAGCAGAAGTGCGCGTACTGGCTGGTCTTGGCCACCAGGGAGTCGCTGTTGGTATCGGGCACGCATTCGCGGATGGTGGTGATCTGCATGGGGTCCGCGGGGAAATTCAAATACAGAAGCGATTTGCCGTCGGCCGCCCAGCATGCCGGCCCCACCTGCCCGGCGGGCAGCTTGAGCTGGCGCTTCTGCGTGCCGTCGGAATTCACCATCCACAGAGTCTCGTCTCCCTGGCGGAACAGAATCTGCGCCCGCATGGGCCGCGGAATCGGGTGACTCATAATGAACGGCACTTCGACCACGGTGTGCGCCATCCCTTGCAGCAAGGTCACCATGCGCAGCCGGGACGTGGCGCCCTGCCGCTCGGCGAAGGTGGCGTGGGTGCCGTCCGGCCCTACGGTCATGCCGGGGCACCGCTCCCACCCCTCAGGCACCTCGTACAACGCTCTCGCGTGGCCGGCCATGGTGGAAATGAACAGCTGCCGGCCGGCGAAATAGCAGAACCAGCGGTTATCCGGCGTGAGGGTGAGCGAACTGCCATCCAGATCCTGGGCGTCGCTCAATTCCCGCGTCTCGCCGTTCTTGAGATCGATGCGGTGCGCCTGGGGAGTGCCGTTGCGGTCGCAGCAGAAGATCATGGACCCGTTATTGTGGGCGATGGCGCGGTTATAGTAGGCCGGCAGTGTGCTGCTATGGCCGGGATCGGTGAGGCGGAAAACGTCCAACTCGGTGGTGGGATCTTCGTAGCGTTTTGCCTCGGAAGGGAAGCTGGTTTTTTTTTGCTGGGCGGCCAGTTGCGAGGCGGCGACACCCGACAGCAGGAACCCTCGCCGCGAGAAATTGCGCCCTGGACCGGCCATATTTCGATGGTAGCAGGAAGCTGTCAGCTATCAGCTGTCAGCTGTCAGCTACTGATGGCGTTCTACAGGGCGGCTCCGAAACCGTGGGGTTCTTGGCGGGTTTACGGCTCGGAGCCGCACACCGTACGACGCCAGCTGAAAGCTGAGAACGTGAGCAAATATCAGCCGAGCTACGCAGAAACGGTGTGCCGGGAGGATCAGAACGTACAACGAGGGTTCAGCGATCGCTCCTAGAGGCTTTAAACGCGAAGTTTTTTCGCGATAAATCACGCAATGGCCACGCGGTCGATTATTGCTCACGTTCTGATAGCTGATAGCTGACAGCTTCCTAACAACCATTCCCCCCTTCCAACGTATAATCAGTATGCTCTTCG
>CAZARO010000720.1:0-3801 GCA_964487165.1 uncultured Solibacteraceae bacterium
TCGCCGGCCGCCAACTGCGCATCGCCGACGGCGGTCAATTCGGCGGCCAGGCTCAAGGCAAACAGCGCACGGCCGGGATGATCGTGAACCAACGTGCGGTATATCGAGGCGGCGGCCTGCCGATGCTGGAGCATGGCGGCGCGATCGGTGGATGCGACGGTCATCGCCGCCATCTGATTGTGCAGCCGCGCGGCAGCAAGGGCGAAGTCCGAGTTTTCGGGATGGGCGGAGGCTTCTTCCTCCTGCACCGCGAGCGCCTTCTGCAAATGCTCGATACCCTCGGCGTTCTTTCCTTGGTTGATCAGGACGGTGCCGAGCAGGCCTTCGGCCGAGGTCAGATCCCGGCGGAAGCCGGCATTACGCGTATCGGCCGCGGCCAATTCGCTCTCGATGGCCACGGCATCGCGCGTCCGCGCGACGGCGTCTATGAAACGATTGTGCAGCATGAGCTCGAAACCGACATATCCGAGCACCACGCCGCGGTATCTCTGGTAGTGGACGTTGGTGGGGTCCTCGGCATGCAGCGCGTCGAGCCCGGAAAGCGCTGCCGTTGCGATCTCCAGAGCCTGGTCGTCTTCTTTTTGTATGAGCGATTCGGCCAGCTTACTCTGCGCGGTGTACAGCTTAAAGCGCCCGTCGGCCGATTTCGAATCGGCCGCGAGGATTTGTTTGCGAAGGTCTACCGCGCGCGCGTATTCCTGCTGCGCCAGGTAGACCTCCGCCAGATCGTCCTTGGCTTCGAGACTGCCAGGTTGAGCGGCGGCGAGCTGGCGGGCGGACTGCAAAGCGCGTTCGAAGCCGGCGCGCTGTTCGCGATCGGAATCGAGCAATTGGGCGTGGCGCAGGTAGGCGAGTGTGAGCTGGTGGCGCAGGGCGGCATCTTTGGGATTGGCTTCGACCTGCGCCTGGAGGAGCGCGGCGCTGTGGGCATAGCTTTCGCGGGCGCCGTTGATGTCGCGGAGATTGGAACCGTCGGGGTCCCACTGCAATGCGCCCATTTTGAGATAGGCGCCGCCAAGCTGCTGGCGCAGGCGGGCACTATCGGGAGTTTCCGCGGACATGCGATTTAGGTAGTCGAGGCCGCGCTGCATGAGGACCTCGCGGGCGGGCATCGCGCCGGGGAGTTCGCGCACGCGGTCGTCAACTTCGAAGAGCATGGAGTTGGCGAGAGCGCTGACGTCGTCCAGGCGGGACTCGGCTATGGCGCGCTGCCGCTCCGCGGCTTCCTGCTGGCGGCGTGCGTTGGCCGCCTCCTCTTCCGCGTGCTGCCTCTGGATGGCGGCTTCGCGCCCGCGGGCTTCGGCCACGGAACGCTGCGCCTGCGCGATGGATCGTTGCTCCAGGGCGGCGGCGCGTTCGCGTCGCGCTATCTGCGCCTGCCAGATAGCGGCGGCGAAACCCACCAGCAGCGCCGCGCTGGCGGCCGCGGCGGCCAGCACGGGAAGCCGATTGCGCCGGATGAACTTGCGGGCGCGATACCAGCGGCTGGGCGGGCTGGCGAGCACCGGCCGATTCTCCAGGTAGCGGTGGATATCGGCTGCCAGTTCGGCGGCGGTGGCGTAGCGGCGCCGGCGTTCCTTTTCGACGGCCTTCAGGGCGATCCAATTGAGATCGCCGGCCAGTTCCTTGCGCAGGGCGATGACGCCGGTGCCGCGCATCTGCGCGATTTCGGTGGCGGTGTGGCCCAGGCCGGTGAGTTTGGCGTGCAGCGTGGGCGCCTCATCTTCGCGGATGACGCGCAGAAGTTCGGCCAGGCCGGCCTTCCGCATGGTGGAGGAATCAAAGGGCACGGCGCCCACCAGCAACTCGTATAGCATGACGCCCAGTGAGTAGACGTCGGAAGTGGCGTCGACGGTCTGGTTCAGCGGGTCGGCCTGCTCCGGGCTCATGTATTCCGGCGTTCCCACGAACTGGCCGAGCTGGGTGAGCATGGGATCATCGGCGCCCCCCTGGTCCACAGCTTTGGCGATGCCGAAGTCGATGACCTTGGCGATGGGGCGGCCGTCGATCTCCTCCACCAGCACGTTGGTGGGCTTGAGATCGCGGTGGATGATGCCCTTCTGGTGGGCGTGCTGCACGGCTTCGCAGATGGGCAGGAAGAGCTTGAGGCGCTCGCCGGTGTTGAGGCGGCGGTCGTCGCAATATTTCGTGATGGGAATGCCGTCCACGTACTCCATGACGAAGAACGGGCGGCCGTTCCGGGTGACGTTGGCATCGAAGACGCGGGCGATGTGGGGATGGTCCATCATCGCCAGGGCCTGCCTTTCATAGGCAAAGCGCGACAGCACTTGGCTGCTGTCCATGCCGATTTTGACCACTTTGAGAGCAACTACGCGGCGGATGGGCGCGGTCTGTTCGGCGCGGTATACCGTGCCCATACCGCCTTCCCCAAGGACGCGCTGGATCTGGTAATTGCCGAAATCGTCGGAATCGGCGGGCTGGCGTTGCGCGGTGGCGGCGTCGAAGGCAATGGTCGCCATGGTCATGCCGACTGTCGGCAGGTTGTCCGCCGGGCGGCACCGGGCGCAGAGGCCGGCCGGAGTGCCGCTGCCCAGAGGAGCGCCGCATTGCGGACAAAGCTGCGTAGGCTTCTTCGATTCCATAGAAACTCAGGGCCCCTGTATCGGGCCGGCCTCTTCCCGGCCGGTCAGCATCTCTTATTCAGGTAAGTTTACCAGGGGATTCGCCGCCCGGGACAGGGAGCACGAGTTGCGGCCACCGCTCCCTGTGGACGCGGCTCAGTAACCCTTACCGCATCAGTGTGCGTCTTAGCGAGCCGCGGCCAAAGGGAGCGGTTTTGCGGCCGTTCGCCGAAGACTGCGTGTAATCTAATAAATGATCGGGCATATGACGCGACTGAAGAAGCTCCTGCTGGCGATTCTGGGCGGCCTGGCCGCCGGCGCCGCCCTCGCCCGGTTGGACCTCCAGATCGACACCCGCCTTCCCGCAGTGTTCGATCATGCTATTACCACTCGCTGGCCGTGGATCGGCGCCGCCCTCGGGTGGGTGATCTTCAGCCTCTACTGGGAGATCGCCGCCAGGAACGCCGCCCCGGCGAAGAGTGCGGAATCGCGAAGCTCGCGCGCCATTCATCTGCTGCTGGCGAATGCGGCCATTGTGCTGGAGATGGTCCCGCTCCGCGGATTGGGCCGCTACCTGCCGCTATCCTCCACCATCATGGCCGGAGGGCTGGCCATGGAGGCGGTGGGGTTGTCTCTCGCCATCCTGGCGCGGCGGCATCTGGGCCGCAACTGGAGCGGTGAGATTTCGATTAAGTTGGATCACCAACTCATCCGGTCGGGGCCATATAAGAAGTTGCGGCACCCCATCTACACCGGGCTTCTCACCATGTATGCCGGTACCGCGCTGGTGACAGGCACGTGGCTGGCACTCGCCGGCTTCGCCCTGGCCGCGTTCGCGTATGTGCGCAAGATCCGGCTGGAAGAGGCGAATCTCAACGTGGCATTCGGCCCGGAGTATGCGGCGTATCGGCGTGAAACGTGGGCGCTGGTGCCGGGATTGTTCTGAATTCCGCGCTACCTGGTCTCGAACAGCATCGTGATTTCCATGACGTTGTCCGCCAGTTGTCGCGCGGCCGGGGTGAATTTCTTGAATTGCCACGGCTCGACGGATTGCGCGAAGGCTTTCAGAAATTCGGCCCCATAGGCGGAATTCTGAGGTCGAGCACCAGTTGTTCGTCGTGAAAGATCCGCTCCGGACGGGCGGTCGCGGTGAACTAAGTACACCGTTCCAGAGATGCGGTCTCGTATTTCGGCGGACCGCTCCCTGGCGGTCGCGGCT
>CAZARO010000721.1:0-3801 GCA_964487165.1 uncultured Solibacteraceae bacterium
TTATCGAGCTTCACGTTTACGCCGTCGAACGCGTCTTTGAGCCCGGGGATGTCGGCGGCATGCCGGCAGGCTTCGTCGGCGATGATCGGGATGTGCACGCGGCTGCGCACCCAACGGGTTTCTTCGATCATTTCGGCGGGCATGGGCTGCTCGATAAATTCCACGCCGTGCTGCTCCAGCCAGTTGATCTTGCGGACGGCCTCTTCCTTATCCTTCCAGCCTTCGTTGGCATCCACGCGCAGCTTCTTATCGGTAACGCTGCGCACCGCCTCGATAGTAGCTTCGTCGGTGGCCAGCCCCACCTTCACTTTGAGGATGGGGTACTCGGACGCTTCGCGGGTTTTCTGCCGGGTGATTTCCGGAGTATCGATGCCGATGGAAAAGGTGGTGAGCGGAGTGTCCGCCGGGTTGAGTCCGAACAAGCCATACAGCGGAACGCCCAGGCGCTGCCCCACCCAGTCCATGAGCGCGATATCGATGGCCGATTTCCCGGCCCAGTCGCCGGGAACGCGCCGGAAGACATCGGCCATGATGCCGGCGAAGTGCCTGGGGTCGGCGGCCAGCACCAGGTCGCGCACCGATTCCACGGCCTTCCGCGCGCCCGCGGCGTCCTCCTGGTAGCGGACAATGGGCGCCCCTTCGCCGTGCCCCGTGATGCCGTCGCGCGCGTAGGCCACGTGCAGGGTGTCGCGGTAGGTGCTGGACGACATGGTGGTGGTCCAGGTGTGCTGCAGGTTGAGGCGCAGGATTTTGGTTTCCAGATATGCGGGCATGGGACTGGCGTGGCCGGCCGGCAGCAGGACTGCGGGCGCGGCGGCCGCAGCTTTGATCAGATCCCTGCGGTTCACTTCACTCTCCTTTGTGCCACCAGGAGCCGCGTCCAATAGGGGTCGCTAAGATCGTCGATGCGGACCGTGGGGGTCACGTGAGTGGTCGCGCTGATGAACTGGTCGCCACCCAGGTAGATTCCGGTGTGGGTGATGTGCTTGGCGGAGCTGCCGAAATACAGCAGGTCGCCCGGTTTCAGGTCCTGGCGATCGACCGGCACGAGACCGCTCCAATCGGCTTGCGGCTGCGCATCGCGCGGCATCGGGACGCCGCGGCGGCGTTCCAGCATCTGGGCGAAGCCGGAACAATCGTACCCGTAACTGGAAGTGCCGCCCCAGGTGTAGGGTGCGCCGAGGAATTTGCGAGCCAGCGCCAGCATGGCGGGAATGTCGAGCGGCTTGGCGTCGAAGGCGACGTCGCCGGATTGAATCCAGCCGGCACGGTCGTCGGGGAGGCGGACCTGGATCCAGCGTCCCGCAGCATCGGCGGGCGAGGTCACTTCTAGTTTGGTCTCGAAGGGCACGGTTATGAGGGGTGCGTGCCGGGTAACGTCGGCCTCGCGATAGATGTGGGCGAACTGGCTGGCCACCTCGGCCACGCGGCCGGACGCGGCATAGGCTGGGCCGGGGCGGAGTTGCGCGAGCGGAATCCAGCCGGTGTAATCGTCCGCGGTGCGGACGTGCGCCCAGCCCTCGCGCTGCTCCATAGACTGAACGTTAGCGCCGTAGATAGCCTGCGAGACGACGTCGGCGTCTTCGGTGGGCCGGGAATACATGTTGGCTACTGGCTTGAGCACCACGGCGTTCGGCAGGACGGTAGCGAAGAGAGCGAGCACGGCGAACGAGGACATCATTCTCAGGGTACCGCAGGAGCTTTGGGTGGGAAGGCGGGCTGAATTTCGAGGACGCTGCAGACGGGCGTAAGCGAGCGTGTGACGAAAAGAAAGTGGCGGCGGGGAGAGACCCCCGCCGCCGCAAGGAGATGCAGTTGGTTGTTTGTTATTTCAGCGCAATAGTGGCCGTAGCCAGCGGGCTGGTGTACGGCGGAATGGTCACGGTGACCGGTATGGATCCGGGTAGGTTCAAGATGCCTGACGGGATCTTCACATTGATCTGGTAAAGACCCGCGACGGAGCCCGAAACAAACCCGGCATATGTGACGCCGCCGGCGGGGAGAGTGGTAGCGGTTACGGCCGTACTGCCCGTCCCGAACGTCACGGTGATGGTATCGGTCATGCATGGAGGCAGACCGCTGATGATGGTGTTATTGCCATAGGTGATCACGGCGCCATCAATGGTTGTCCATGCCGGGGTCGGGGGCACGTAGGCGGTGGTCGTAGAGCTTGCCTTAACCGCGGTGTTCACCACCTGCACGTATCCGGCTGCGGTTTTCGTACCGTTGATGGCGACACAATTCAAGGGGGCGGACACGCCGTTGCCGGTGGTATCCACCGCCGCGCTTTCGGGCGCACCCAGGCCAGTAAGGTACAAGGAGACGTACTGACCGGCTGTAGCCTCGTTTCCGGCCTTGTTGATGGTTCCATCGATCAGATTGATGATGGCGCCTTGTCCCGAACCATCCGAAGCCAGCGTGAAGATGCCGGGATCGGCCGGTAGCACATTAATCGGGAAGGCGGTACTGACGTTGCTGGCAGCACCGGAGGTGACTGTCACGTTGTAAGTGCTGGGGGTGACTGTGCTGCCGATAAGCAGCCCGGAGGGCACGATGGCGTTGATCTGGTTCTGGTTGGCGAACAAGATCGGCGCGGAGAAGGTGCCTTTCCCGGTGACGGGGGTGAAAGTCACGGTCAATTGCACGAGGTTCTTGGCGGCAGCGGTGCCGCTGAGAGTCAAGGCCGTGGGGAACAGGTTATAGGCGTTCGGCGCGGCATTGAGGAAATTGGGGGTCAAATTGATCAGACCGAAGTTGTCGCCGAAGATGCTGATCAGTTCGTAGGGGGCGAAACTGGGATTGCCTCCCAGAGCCGGCTGAACGTAAGTAGCCGTGCTGGTGATCCCGTAGATTACCGGGGCGGTGGTGACGGTCAGATATCCAGTAGCCGTGGCCTGGGTGGGCGGGAGAGTGCCCGTCTGGTTGGCGATACCGATGGCCAGCTTGGTGCTGGTTTGGCCAGAGGGAATGCCTGGGAACGAAGTCTGCGGGATCGTGATCTGCAATTGAGTGGTATTGATCACGACGACGCCGGAAGTGAGGGCAGTGGGACTCGTGCCCAGGAACACCTGTGTAGGCGCAAGGTTGGATGAGAGTTTAATATTCTGCTGGCCGACAAAGTTAGTTCCCGTTACCAGCACTACCAGGGACGTGCTGGCGGCAATCGGGGCAGCCGAGGCAGGACTAACGCTGGTGATGGTGGGGTTCACGGGCTGTAAGGAATACGTGTAGGTCTTGCTGATGGAGCCGGTACCGCCGCTCGTCTGCAGGACCTGAACCGTAACCGACACCGTGTTGCCGAGAGCGGAAGTGAAAAGGCCAGGATCGAGGCTCGCGACGATGGGATAGCCCGTAGTAAAGGCCACGCCTGTGACCGTCTGAGTTACCTGGAGTTTGGCAGTCACGGCGGCTGCCGCGTTCAGCGAGCAGGGGCTGTAGTTGCCGAGGGCGGCCCAAGCGGCGCTGGGGACCCAGTGAGTGTCCGATGCGACAACCGAGCAGGACGCAGAAAATGGAATCGGCTCGTCGCTGGAATACGGCGTCCAGGTTGGAATCGGGACAGGTGTGCCGAGTCCCCAGACAATGCTTGACAGGGTACTGGTTTCCTGCAGGCCGAGGGTGGCCGCACCATTCGAGATCAAGAGAGTGACCGGTACGAGTAGATCGGCATAACCAGCGGTGGAAAACCCGATGTTCTGAGTGTAATTTCCCGTGGCCATGGTAGCCGCTGTTTGGGTGACCACATTGAAATAAACGGTGGCTCCGGCGCCATTGTTGGCAGAGCCTGTACCATACGGCGTG
>CAZARO010000722.1:0-3796 GCA_964487165.1 uncultured Solibacteraceae bacterium
ATTGGACGGGAATCCGCTCCGTAGGGTGCGTGCTTGCACGCACGCGACCGGCCAGAACGCCGCGTGGGTGCAAGCGCTCGCCCTACCTGATGCTGCCGCAACAGAAACAAAGCGGGGCCGGTTTTCGCATTTCTTTCGTCTCCCTTGTCGCCGCCCATCTTGGCGGTACCGCGTTGCCATGCGACAATGCGCGGCATGTCGCCGCCGCTCCCCAAAAATGGTTCGGCACAGCCCTGCGACCCGGTCGAAGCGTCGGACCGCGCCCCAACTGCCGACCACCCCCCTGCCCTGTGTTACCAGCCGCTGGTAATCGTGGTCTTGGCGGCGTCGGCGGGCATCGTGGCCGATCGCTTCGGCCGTAAGAACGTGATCGTCCCGGCGGCATTCCTGCTCGCCGTACCCACCGTTCTGGCGGGCCTGTCCGGCAGCCTGGGACAACTGCTGTTCTGGCGTTTCTGGCAGGGCGTTTTCACGCCCGGTATCTTCGCCGTCACCATCGCGTACATCACCGAAGAGTGGGAACAGGGCGCCGGATCGGCCATGTCGGCCTACGTCGGCGGCACGGTGCTGGGCGGATTCAGCGGAAGAATGGTGGCGGCGCTGGCGGCGGCGCAATTCTCCTGGCGATGGGCCTTCGTCGCATTGGGCGTACTCAACGCGCTCGGCGGAGTGGCCATCTGGGCATGGCTGCCGCAGGGCCGCCGCACGGAACGGCCACGGCGGCGGACCTCCACCGCGCTCGCCATGCTGCGGCACGTGCGGAATCCCCGCCTGCTGGCCACGTATGCGGTAGGGTTCTGCGTCCTGTTCACCTTGCTCGCGACATTCAATTACATCAATTTCTATTTGGCGGCGCCGCCATTCAGCCTGGGCACGGCGGCGCTCGGCCTGCTTTTCACGGTGTACCTGGTGGGCGCATTCGTAACGCCGCTGGTGGGCCGCCTCATCGATCGCATCGGCCATCGCCTCACTCTGGCGATAGCATTCGGCGGCGGCATCGCCGGAATCTGCCTGACCCTGGTGCCGAGCTTGCCCGCGGTCATCCTGGGCCTGGCGATGTGCTGCACCGGTACCTTCATCGGACACTCGTCGGCCTCGAGCTATATCGGCACGGTGGCGCACGAGGCACGCGCTGCCGCCGTGGGCCTCTACGTAATGTGCTATTACGCCGGCGGCAGCGCCGGTTCGGCGTTGTCGGGCCACTTTTGGAATCGCAGCGGATGGCCCGCCTGCGTCGCGCTGGTAGCCTCCGCGCAGGTGCTCACCATCGTGATCGCGACCGTGTTCTGGAAGCCTGCGGCGGTATTAGCCTTCGACCAGTTGCCGCACCAGCACTAGCTGCCCCAGGTGATAAGACGTATGGTCGGCAATAGTCAGCGCCTCGCGCAACAGCGTCTGCCCGCTGCCCCAGGGCAACTTCTTGCGGAGATTCTGCGCGGGGTCGAGAATCAGAGCTTCGAATTCGGCCAGATCTTTGCGGTACCGGCGGACCGACGCGGCCCACTGGGCGACTCGCTCCGGCGCGGACGACTCCGGCCAGTAGCCTTCGGGAAACGGCGGCGACACCCAATCCGCCGACTGGCTAAAGCGCAGTATGTCGAACTGCGCCAGGCGAATATGTTCCAGCAGCTCCCATGCCGAATGCGGCAAGCCATGCGGCCGGACGCCTACGCGATCGAGCGGAAACCCGCGCACCGCTTGATCGAAACTCATATGCGCATGGCCGCCGCGAAGCAGGGCGGAAATATGTTCGCGCAGTGCCGCATCGGCACCTGTTTTGGAACCGGGGGATTTTCGAGGACTCTTCATCGTGCTAGACTCTCCTCCAAAGGAGGCCCGTGTCATGCTCGCGCCTCAGGATATTTCGATCTTTCTCAACAACGCCTTGAAACCGACCCACTACCAGGCTGAACTCGACGCGGAGACGCCGCTCCCGGAGTCCATCCGCGAGATGCCCGACCAGGTATCCGGCCACCTGATCGATCTGGACGCGCCCGCCGTCCACGACATCGAGACTGCGTGGAAGCGCGTCATGATGATGAACGCCACCCACGTGTTGTACACCTTTACCTTCGACCCCGGCAACCGGACTTTTCTGGCCCACAAGCGGTAAGCCGGGCTCCTATCCCTGCGCCACCGGCACTGCGGCCTGGTGGGCTCTGGCGGGCGCTCGATAATGGCCCGCCGGCGTGCGGAATGCGATGTTCATGCGATTCCAGCTGTTGATGACGCCGATCGCCAGCGTCAGGTTGACCAGTTCCGCGTCGCTGAACTGCCGGCGGGCAGCGGCGTAAACTTCGTCCGGCACGTGGCCCTCGGTCACTAGCGTCACCGCTTCGGTCCAACCCAGGGCGGCGCGTTCGCGTTCCGTATAACCGGGCGATTCGCGCCAGGCATCCAGCATGTAGAGCGCTTCCTCGCTTTGCCCCATGGCCCGGAGATCTTTCCAGTGCATGTCGATGCAGAAAGCGCATCCGTTGATCTGCGAGGCCCGCAGAACAACCAGGCCCAGCAGCGACTCCTCCAATCCGGACTGGTGCACGTACTCGCTCAGGTGCAGCAGCGCATCGCGCGCGCCGGGCGCCGCTTTCGAATAGCTGATTCGGGATTCCACTCGGTCCCTCCTTCACGGATATGGATTCGGCGAAGGCCGTTGCAGGCTCAGCGATTTTGGGGTGAAAGCGCACATTGGAGAGGAACACAGAAGTCAGGAGTCAGAAGACAGAATGAACGCCCCGACGCGAAGCGAAGCCTCGCCTAGTACGTCATCAGCGCGATATGGTCGAGGCCCACGCCGCGGGCGATATCGATGACTACGGCCACCTGTTGGAAATCGAGTTCCTTCCCGCCACGCACGAACAGAGGGTAGCCGGGGTGGTGGGCGAACAGCCGCAGCAGCCGGTCCGGCAAGTCTGCCAGCAGCACGGTTTCCTGGTTGAGGCTGACGGTGCGGTCGCCGTTCACCGTGACCACGATGTCGGCGGAAGGAACATCGAACACTGGGCCGGAGGCCGGCTGCGGCAGCAGCGTCTTGAGTCCCCGCGACGTAGTTGGGGTGATGACCATGAAGATGATGATCAGTACCAGCAGCACGTCGATCATGGGTGTGACATTGATGTTAGCGTGCTGGCGGCCGCGGGGCCCGAGTGACATTGACATATGCAACTCCTCGCCTGATTGGACACTGCGCGTGGCGAAATGTTCCCGGCGGGCGAGTTACACCCGCGGCAGATGGCGGGCGATCGGCTCATAGGCGAGACCGTGCGGAGTGTCCGCGCCGTAGATCAGAAAATCGGCGGGCCGACGCCCGGGCTGGTCGCTGAACTGGCGGTGCCAGCTGGCATCGCAGGTGACCACCACCTCGTCCACCACTTCGGCAAACTGGTCGCTGGTGATATCGACAATGATGCCCTCGGTCTCAATCCAGGCGTGGCTCTGGCCGTCGAGCCGGCGGATGCCGTTGACGTACTCGGCGCCGGGGAATCCATTTTCGCGCAGGTAGTGGCCCAGCAGAAAGCACACCGCGCCGCAAACCCCGGTGGGAAAAGCGGAGACGATGAAGCGGACCTCCGGGTCCACCTCGGACGGGTCCGTGGCGCGGATGGCGCTGCGAAAGCGCGTAGCGAGCATCCGCAAGGCGGCGATGTGTTGAAGCTGGTGCATAAGACCTGACACTCCATTGTGAGCGGGGGGTTGCGAAAAGGGCAAGTGGTTCGCTAGAGTGAAGGAGTCAACCCCGTTAGCGCCCGTAGCTCAGTTGGATAGAGCGTCTGGCTACGAACCAGAAGGTCGGGTG
>CAZARO010000723.1:0-3795 GCA_964487165.1 uncultured Solibacteraceae bacterium
TTCGCTGGCCGGACGAGTCATCCCGCATGTGGACCGCGGAATTTTCGTTGAACTCCGAGAGGCCGCTCATCACGAAGATCGAAGTGGGGACGACCGAAGTCGTCCGCAACGCCTACCCACAATATTGGGCCACGACCGGGAAACGCCGCGGCCGCGCCGGGTTCGACGAGTTCTTCGATTTTCCTGGCAGTCATCCCGACGGAACCAGGCGGTTCGAGGGCGCGTTCCGGCCGGTCACCGCCAAGGCCCGGAGCGTCGGAAACCGGATCGAAGTACTGTTCCAAGGCCTGAAACTAGGGATTTTCGAGGGCGGGATCGCATACACATTTTATCCAGGCGTCCGGCTAATTTATCAGGAGGCCGTGGTCTCAACCGAGGAGCCCAACACCGCCTACCTTTATGACACCGGACTGCGCTTAGCCGCTCCAGCTTCTGGCGTGAGACCTGGGCGTCGGGAGGTGGTCTCTCCGGTCACTTATTACGATACAGAGGGAAAGCTTCACACAGAGATGACCAGCGGTCCGGACCGGCGGCCGGCGTATGTCCGATACCGAACCGTCGCGGCGCAATTGGACGGGGGCAGTCTGGCTGTGTTTCCGCCACCGCATACTTACATCGCTCCTCGCGACTACACCACCAACATGGGATACGTCTGGTTCCACGGTTGGGCCGGTAGAACCGGACGCGGGGAACTCGGGCTCGGTATTCGACATCCGGTCGACGATGGCGCGGGACTTTACTACCCCTGGATCAATGCCCCGCCTGCCACAGTCCAGCGCATGGGTCTGTTTTACATTGTTTCGGATGGGAAGCCGGAGGCAGCGCTGGAGGACGTCCTGCGCTTCACCAATCGCGACCGGTTTCCGGCGCTTCCCGGTTACAAAACGCTCACTTCGCACTGGCACTGGGGCTACACAATTCAGGCTCTGGACCAAGGCGAGAACTGGGTTCCTCCTTTCAAGCAGGTTCTCGAAGATATGGGAATCGACGTTGCCATCACCTGTGACTTTCACGGCGACGGTCATCCGAGGGACTTGACCGACGTTCGCCTGCAGGAACTGGATGCTTATTACCGGATGTGCCGCAAGCAATCGGATTCGAAGTTCCTGTTGATCCCCTCGGAAGAGGCGGACGTGATATTGGGTGGCCATTGGTCTCTGACGTTCCCCAAGCCGGTCTACTGGTTCATGAGCAAAGGGACCGAAGGCCCCCTGCAGCGGACGCATGCCAAGTATGGAACGGTCTATCATGTCGGGTCGCCGGATGATATCCTCGAAATGGTTCGACGCGAACAGGGCATGATGTATCAGACCCATCCGCGTACGAAAGATTCCTACGGCTATCCCGATAAGGTTCGCGACACCAACTTTTTCCGGGACCCGCTCTACATCGGAGCCGGTTGGAAGGCCATGCCTGCCGACCGCTCGACGCTCCGGCAGGGAATTCGCGCTCTGAATCTACTGAACGACATGAACAACTGGGGCCTGCCCAAGAATTTGCTGGCGGAAACCGATATGTTTGCCATCGACCACACTTCCGAAATCTACGCGCACATGAATGCCAACTACGTGCGGATCGGCGAACTGCCGGACTTCGATCACTACGGCCGTATGCTGGACGCCGTGAAGCAGGGCGATTATTTTATCTCGATGGGCCAAGTACTATTGCCGGAGGTTGAAATATCGAAGGCCTCGCCCTCAGAGATCAAGGCCAAAGCCCGGATTCAGTGGACCTTCCCACTGGCTTTCGCTGAGGTCGTCTGGGGCGATGGCAAACAAACCTTCAGCCGGACTATCGATCTCAGCGAGACTCGCCCGTTCGGCAATGCGATGTTCGAATGGAGCGCAGAGGCCAAGAGTTGGCAGTGGGCCCGCATTGAAGTATGGGATGTCGCCGGCAACGGCGCCTTCATCAATCCGGTCCGCCGCTAGCGTAGTGTCCAACCAATAACTGGACAGACCTTTCAACAACACAGTGTGCCCCGTGGGTCGGCCTTTCAGGCCGCGGCAACAGATGGTCGGTGTGGGTCGCGCCAAACAAATCCTCCCAAGATGCCATCAGATCTTTGCCACAGTAGGCGCAACAACCGTCGTGTCTTCGCCATCCGATGAGGGCCTCGGTATGTTGAAAGGTTCCCCAGTATCCGGGGCTGCAGGCTTGCAGCTCGTGCGCAATTTGGAGAAGTGTCTCGTCTGGCATGCAAGTGTTGTAAGGCCAAAAATTGAAAACACTGACACATTGCCAAATCTTATCCCGCCTGCTGAAGGGGTGCTGACCGCCAACTCCCTCGCCCCTGCCAGAGGCGCCCGACTTCTGCCATCCTGGCCCCTACTTCCGATAATCCGGCCTTATGTAAAATCCCAATCCCAACCACCTCCTTCTTTTTTCGCCCTTCCCCCACAACCACATACCCAACCCGCCCCCAAAAGCCTCGGCCCCCGCATGCCAACCTGAAAGTGGAAAGGCCGAAGTGTGCCTTTCGCCAGCCGCTCACGCGAGCGCGGCTCTTTTAAACGAAAAGAGGGTTTATGCACCACGCCAGGCCTGCACAATTCCGCACAATCAAACGACACCGCCTGGGCTGCCAACCATGCACAAAAATGCACAACGACGCACCACCCCCACCCAGCTATCTTGACCGCGGGGCATCAATTCATTTAGTGCAGACCACCCTCGGACACGCCAGCACCAACACCACTGGCCGCCACTTCCGCGCCCGCCCCACCGACAGCTCCAGCCGATTCCTCCCACTTATAGGGTTTACATATCTAGCAGCATCCACAGCAGCCGCTTGAAGAGCACTCATCAGGTTTGAGTCTCTGGATATAGCTGCGGGCCGCCAAGAGCATTTTGTACGGCTACCTTGAGGGGTGGCAGGCTGGTCTGCGCCGTGTTCCAGATGACACGGATATCGATATTGTCGTAACCGTGGCGAAGACGGTTGCCAATGCCGCGAATGTCGGCCCACGGTTGGCCCGGGCAAAGGGTCTCGGCCTCGGCTCCAAGCCGATGTGCCGCTTCGCTGATGGCCAGTAAAGCATATTGCACGGCAAAGATGGCACGCTCGTCCCCTTGAAAAGTATTGAAATCCATGCCGGCTGTAAAGCGCTCGGTGCGGCCGATATTGTCGAGGATGTCGTTCAGCGACTTGCGAGGATCCCTAAAAGGCAAGAACGGCCTCGGACTCGACGCGCTCAGCGATGCCATCCCTGAATGTGCCCTGCTGGATTAGTTCGACCTTGCGGCCTAGCAATCCTGAAAGCCGGCTTTCCAGCTTTGCCAGGTCCAGGAGTGTAAGGTTGGACGCATCTTCAAAAGCCGCCTCCAAATCGATGTCGGAATCCGGCCCGGCCTCATTCCTGGCGACGGATCCGAAAAGTCTCAAACTGCGAACGCCGGCAGCTTTCAGCTCGCCTTCATGAGCGCGCAGGATGGCGATGGCATGGTCCCGAGTCATCCGCAGCATACAGTTTTATTCTCGCAGGGAATTAAGGTCGCTGAACACCGGCCGCTTCGTAAAAATCCCAATCCAACCACTTCACCTTTTTTCGCCCTTCCCCCGCAACCACATACCCCAACCCCCCGCCAAAAGCCTCGCCCCCGCATGGCAACCTCAAAGTGGAAAGGCCGACGTGTGCCTTTCGCCAGCCGCTCACGCGAGTCGCGGCATTTCAAATGAAAGGAGGCTTTTATGGACCGCGCCAAACCTGCACAATTCTGCACAATCAAACGACGCCGCCGCCAGCACAATCTGCACAATTCTGCACAACGCCCCACCACCCCCACCCAGCTAAC
>CAZARO010000724.1:0-3792 GCA_964487165.1 uncultured Solibacteraceae bacterium
CTGGTCTTCGAGCCGCGAAAGCCGCTCGTGGTGGATCTCCGCAACGCGTGCCAGTGCCCGAATGTTCTCGGCGTCCTGGCGGATAGCCGTGGTGATCTCATCGATGCGCTTCTCGCTATCGCGCTGCATGGCGGCGATACGGAACGATGCAATTTCCCGCCCCAGGTGACGCGCCCCGCGCCCTCTAGTGATAAAGTAGAAGCGCGGCTCGGCTGGGCTGTTCTTGACTTTCCCGACCGCGGTAATTTATTCTGACGGTTCGCTTTGGCCGCTTTGCGTATGGGGGACAACACGCGCCACGTTTCGGAAACCGTCGAACGGTTCCTGGATTCCACCTTGGAGAGCGTGGATCGGGCGGAAGAACTCGCCGTGGGCGCGGCCGAGCGCGCCGGATTCGACGACGACGACCTGATGAAGATCGGGATGGCGGTTCGCGAGTCCATGGTGAACGCCGTGGTCCACGGCAACCGCTATAACGAGAGCAAGAAGGTCAGGCTGAGCGTGACGCGGAATTCCAGCCGCTTCACGGTGCGCATCGCCGACGAAGGCGAGGGATTCGATTTCGATCGTCTGCCGGACCCCTTGGCGTCCGAGAATCTCATGCGCACGTCGGGCCGCGGCATTTTCCTGATCCGGTCTTTTATGGACGAATTTCGGGTCCGCCGCCTGGATCCCGGCGGGACGGAAGTAACTTTGGTCAAGTACATGGTGTCCAAGTAGAAGGTTGGCTTCGGCCAGGAGGCATATTTAGTGAGCGTAAAGTTGAATGTTCGGCAAGTGGGCGACGTCAGCGTGGTGGACGTGGCGGGTCGCATCACCCTCGGCGAGGGTTCGAGCGCGCTGCGCGATGCGCTGCGCGACCTGGTGAGCAAGGGCCAAAACAAAATACTGCTCAACCTGGGCGAAGTGTCTTATATCGACAGTTCCGGCATCGGCGAACTGGTTTCCGGGTTCACCTCCGTCACCAACAGCGGCGGAACGTTGAAGCTCCTCAACCTCACCAAGCGCGTGCAGGATCTGTTGCAGATCACCAAGCTCTATACGGTTTTCGACGTGCACGACAACGAGGCGCACGCGGTCGCGAGTTTCAAGTAGGATTCGGCGGGGCGGGCCGGGCATCCCTTGCCGCTACAGAACCTTGGCCCGCGCCGTTATCCTCCGCCCACGAATTGCACAATTTCCAGGCGCGCCCCGGCGCGTAGGGCCGTCACGTCCCAACTCGGTTTTTTTACGATGCGCCGGTCCATTTCCACGGCCACGCGAGCGGGGTCGATTTCCAGGTCTCGAAGGAGGCCGAGGATCGTATGTCCCTCCGGAACCGTGCGATCTTCCCCATTGACGACGACTAGAATCGGCATGATCGGTTGACACCCCTATTTTCCAACCATTATAGTCAAAGTTGAGCTTCCACTCCCCGACAAGTCCATGCCTCAATCCTTAACGGAAGTGTATTTCCCCATCCTGGTGCAGGCCGCCCTGGCTATGGCTCTGGCGGCGGGCTTGCTCACGGTGTCGTTCCTGCTGGGGAAACGGGTCTCCAACCGCGTCAAGGAGACGCCTTACGAATCCGGCATCACGCCCACCGGCGATGCCCGCCAGCGCTTCAGCGTGAAGTTTTACCTGGTCGGCATGCTCTTCATCTTGTTCGATATCGAGGCCATCTTTCTGTACCCCTGGGTGGTGGTTTTCCGCGAGCCCGGAATGGCCAAGCTGGCCTTCGTAGAAATGCTGGTGTTTGTGGTCCTGATACTCTCCGGATTCTTTTACATCTGGAAAAAGGGCGCGCTCGACTGGTCCGAAGTCGGCCGGTCGCGGAGCAAGCGATAAGGATCTTCATGCCCATCGCCACTTTGCCCGATCACCCGTTGACCGCCGCTCTCGTCGCCTTTGACGCCGATGCCGTAACAGCCGGCAAGTTCGACCGCGACGAGCTCACGCTGGAAATCGCGCCCGCGAGAATAGCCGGCGTCTGCGGCTTTCTAAAGTATGAGCGCCAGTTCGTCCGCCTGAGCACCGTGACGGCGGTGGACCGCTACCCCTCCGAGCCGCGTTTCGAAGTGGTCTACCATCTGCATTCCATCGACCGCAACGAGCGCCTGCGCCTGAAATGCCGCCTGAGCGGAG
The DNA here is from genome assembly GCA_964487165.1 of uncultured Solibacteraceae bacterium. Classification (GTDB taxonomy): domain Bacteria; phylum Acidobacteriota; class Terriglobia; order Bryobacterales; family Bryobacteraceae; genus PALSA-129. The sequence goes on from CAZARO010000724.1 coordinate 2,125, forward strand.
AGTTGCCGGAAATCGATTCCGTCACTTCCGTGTGGCGCTCGGCCGGTTGGTATGAGCGCGAAGTCTTCGACCTGTTCGGCATACGCTTCGCCGGCCATCCCGATCTGCGCCGCATTCTGCTGCCGGAGGGTTGGGAGGGCCACCCGCTGCGCAAAGACTATCCCACGGTGGGGTACAAGTGAGTATGGGCGACGCCACGATTCCCGGGGTCACGATTCTCGAAGAGGAGCAGGCGCAATCCGGACCGCGCCGCATGGTTCTCAACCTGGGCCCGCAGCACCCCTCCACGCACGGCGTCCTGCGCCTTGAAATCGAATTGGACGGCGAGACCATCGTCAACTGCAAGCCCGACATTGGCTACTTGCATACCGGCATCGAGAAGGAATTCGAAGTCAAGAACTATCAGCAGGCCGTCACCCTCACCGACCGCGTAGATTACCTGGCGCCGCTCTCGAACAACCTGGGCTATTGCCTGGCCGTCGAGAAGCTGCTCGGCCTGGAAATCCCTCCGCAGGCGCAGTGGATGCGAGTCATGCTCACGGAGTTGACGCGCCTCAACAGCCATCTGGTGTGGCTCGGCACGCACGCGCTCGACATCGGCGCCATGAGCGTGTTCCTCTACTGCTTCCGCGAGCGCGAGGACATTCTCCGCATCTTCGAAATGTTCTCGGGCCAGCGCATGATGACCAGCTATTTCCGCATCGGCGGGTTGGCCCTGGAACCGCCGCGCGGCTGGCACAAGCGCGTCAAGACGTTCATCGACGCCTTCCCGGCGAAGGTGGACGAATACGAAAATCTGCTCACCAACAACCGCATCTGGACTGGCCGCACCAAGGGCGTGGGCTATTTCTCCCTCGAAGATATGCTCGACCTCGGCATCACCGGCCCGATGCTGCGCGCCGCCGGCCTGAAGACCGACCTGCGTAAGGATGAGCCTTACAGCAGCTACGAGAAATTCGATTTCGAGGTCCCCACGCGCACCGAAAGCGACGTCTACGCGCGCTACCTGGTGCGCCTAATGGAAATGCGCCAGAGCGCCAGGATCGTTTGTCAGGCTATGGACGGCATGCCCTCGGGCGATTGGAAGGCGGCGGACCAGCACGTGTCGCTGCCTGACCGCGAGAAGATGAAGACCCAGATGGAAGCCTTGATCTACCATTTCAAGATTGTGACCGAGGGCTTCCGCGTTCCCGAGGGCGAAGTCTACCAGGTAATCGAATCGCCGCGTGGCGAGTTGGGATTTTACGTGGTCAGCGACGGGACGGCCAAGGCCTACCGGGTGCATATGCGCACGCCCAGCTTCGGCAATTTGCAGGGTACGCCTAGAATGGTGGAAGGAGGGCTGATCGCGGACCTGATCGCTTCCATCGGCAGCATGGATTTCGTTCTGGGGGACACGGACAGGTAGTGCTCTTCGCGCCGATATGACTCTTTCTCCACATCTGGAAGCCAGGTTCGATAAGCTCCTGAAGAACTATCCGGCCGGACGGCAGCGCTCGGCGTTGGTTCCGATGCTGCTCTACGCGCAGGACGAAGTCGGCTCAATTACCGACGAGCTGATCGATGAGGTGGCCCGGCGGGTCGGCGTCACCCCGTTGCAGGTCAACGAGGTGCTCTCCTACTATTCCATGCTGCACCGCAAGCCCCTCGGCAAGTACCACGTCCAGG
>CAZARO010000725.1:0-3785 GCA_964487165.1 uncultured Solibacteraceae bacterium
CCAATTCGCACCAGGTACCAGCCGAGGCCGGCATTCAGAACACCCGCGGCGATGATTAAAAACACACCATTGCCAAGATTCTCAAGAACCAGCCCATGTCTCAACTTCTGCACGGTCGTGTAAAGAATGCTTCCTGCGGCCAGAACAATCATCGCGCCTTCAAAGCCGGCCGAAAAGAAAGTAATCCGTTCGTAACCGTACTGGAACTTGGGCACTGCCGGCCGCGTGCTGAGCCAGAGGCTGAATAATGCGAATGCAACTGCCACCACGTGCACCACTGATTCTGCGGCATCGGAAAACACGGCAGCAGAGTCCGTGAGCAGATAGGCAGTCATTTTGCCCGCCAGCATCAACACACCCACAACCAATGACAGTCGCATGGCGAAATGCGCATCGCGAAGTTTCCGTTCGTTCATGGCGGATGGAGATCGATTTGTCTCGACGTTCATGCGTGCTATCCCGAATATTTCAATGTTTGACGCTGCGGAGGCCCACTCACATTAAATACGATAATTAGCTGTCGTTGGAGGGCATTCAGCAAAACTCGAGACAGATCCAAGGAATATACGCAACAAGCGTGATATAGGCCACGATTCACATGTTCGAAGTCTCATTTAATGGCTTGAATCAGCTCGGCATGCCCGAGTTCCGAGTGCGTCGTCGCCCATCCGGAAGTGACTCGCTTTTGGGGCAACTTCCGTGTTGCCGGTAATTCAGCCGCAACCCAGAAGCGGGGTTAGACTCCAAGAAATTGCGCTGTCGGGATTGCGCGCTGCTTCGCTCAAGAGTCCTCTCGCGGTCACCGACTGTCGAATTATGGCGGAGGGATGCCGGGCCCGAAGAGCAAAACGGTCGGATAGGACGAGTTGATGTCGTCTGCCAGCAGGAAGTAATCCGAGTTGATCACCAATCCTACAACTTGCGAACCGCTCGAATCAGTAGTGAAGGTACCGTTGGCGGCGACGGAAACGGTAGGAGTACTCGACTGATCGATTTGTTGACTCGTAGTCGACGTGATGTCGGACGTGTCTGAAACACTGCCGGAACCATTGAGGACGGCGATATCGCCTTCGACCGAAGAGCCCTGGCCCACGATCGCTGTTGTGCCACCAAAGTAGGTCCCATTTATCGAGCTGTCGCCAAAAGTGCCGTTGCCGTTTTGCACGGCCGCGAATCCTGCAAATACTCCCGTATCGACATCGAGGTAGGCTCCAATGCCGGTTCCGGTCAGGTACAGATGGCCCGCATTCGTCACCGTGTTCGTGCTTAGGGTGACACCGCCGTAGGAGTCGACGACATAGGTATACGACGGACCGGTGTTGCCAGTGACCCAGGTGCCGCCGTCGTTTTCGTAGTAGTCGCTCAGGGTGAGAGTGCCGATTCCATCTCCGCTCGCCAACGCGAAAGCGATCTTGCTGCTCGTCGAGTTGTTGATCCCGTTCGCGTACATCACGTAATCGCTGGCAAGCGAATTCTGGCTGAATGTCCCGGTCTGGGAGTAGGCCTCGCCCGCCATCACCGGGTCGTTGCCGGTCGTCATCACCAGGGCCGCCGGTTCTGTCGCGCTTCCGCCTGGGTAGATTGCATACGCGACCAGATTGCTGGAGTTCACAGTCTCAATGAAGCGGCCATACGTGTCGATGGTGCTGTATGAGCCAACTTTTCCCGCGGTCGGGCCAGTCTGAGTGATGTTTCCTGCTTCGTTGCAGGTCTGTTCTGAATTGCTGATGTTGCCGCCGCTGCTTGTGTGAACGCCGGCACAGGCTATGCGGTCTCCGTCGGTGGGATCCACTCCCACTAGAAGATGCGTGAAGCCGCCGTTGAGCCCTGCGCTGAACGCGGCAGTATCCTCGAGGAACATTTGCCCGGTTGCCATGAAAGCTTTGGAACTCGGCGAATCCGCTTCCATGACGTGCCCCGATGTGGCAACGCTGGAAGAGACCGCGCCGAGTTGGAAGCGAGTCGTGTAACTTCCCAAATCAGTCACAAACGTGACGCACCCGCGGTTATCCGAGCCTACGCTGTAAAGCCCTGCGGAGATTGCGGCCTCGGACTCCGTGCCCGTTTGGGTGTTCCTGTCGGCTTCGCCTCCGGTAATGTTTCCGGAGCCGTCTGCGGCAAATGACCCCACAACCGCTTTGAAGCCAGAGCTGTCGAACCCGGTGAGGTTAAAGGCGTACTGGCCGTCAAGCATGGATTCATTCCCCGAGCCGCAGGCCGCGGCCGGCGGCGTAATTGTCACAGTGACCGTCGCGGATTTAGTGTTGTCGGCAAAGCTCGTCGCCGTGATGTTGAACGTGGCCGACACAGGCACGGCAAAGGGCGCCACGTATGTTGACGACAGACTCGGGTTCGAAATAATTCCGTAAGTCGGATTTCCGTTGGCGATGCCGTTCACTGTCCATCCGACGCCGGTGTTGGTCGTTCCAGTGATGTCGACTTGGAAATTGACCGTCGTACCAGCGATGACATTCAATGGGCTCGCAGGCGATGTGATCGAAATGACCACTCCGGATGAAGCGGGCGCGATGGTGACGTTGACCGATGCGGACAAGCTGGAATCCGCCTGGCTGGTGGCCGTCACGTTGAATGTGGCGGGCGTTGGCACCGTTGCCGGCGCATCGTAAGTGATAGACAAGCCGGAACCGGAAATGGTTCCGTAGGTCGAGTTGCCGTTGGCAACCCCGTTGACCGTCCAATTGACCGCGGTGTTCGCCAGCCCGGTGACCACGGCGGTAATGGGCAGGGTTCCGCTGACCGACAAAGTTTGCGTGAGGTTCGCCGGATTTGTAATGGCTATAGTGGGCGCGGGCCCCGTGATGGTAACGGCCACAGTGGCGGAAACTGCGGAATTCGCGACGCTGGTTGCTGTGACGTTGAAGGTCGCTGGAGTTGGAACAACGGCTGGCGCCGAGTAATTCGTGCTGGTTCCCGTGCCGATGGTTCCGAAGGTCGAGTTTCCGCCAACTATGCCATTAACGGTCCAGGTGACGCCGCAGCCTGCTCCAACACAGTTGCCTGTAACGGTAGCGATGAAAGACTGATTCTGGTTTACGCCGACGCTGAGTGTCGCGGCGTTTGGGGTGGTGATTGAGACAGATACGCTGGTGCCGCCGCCCCCTCCGCCTCCTCCACCGCTGCTCCCTTTCGATCCACAGCCCGCCATTCCAATCAGCGGACTCAGGACTATTGCCAGCCAGGACATATAGCGACGCGAAGGCCGTTTCATCGGTCGTGCTCCCTTCAAAATGCAGGACTTCATGGGCAAAATCCAGGCCGGTCGATCAAGAATCAAAGGGCGCCGGATGGGAAGCCGCCGACCTAGAGATAGGCGCATCCGTTGAACTTTCACAAGTGAAATCAACCGAATAGCGGCGATTTCGTCTAATTTCGCATTAGGGCGGCAAAGCAACAGAAGCGGTGTTAAAGTAGCGATACCCCCAGGACAGGCCTTCTTTCGTTCAATCGATCTCACACGGTGGCGCAATGTCCTCAACTTCCCAGGATCAGATGGATCCGAAACCCGATCCCGCCTTCCGAGGGCGGAAAGAGCGGCTGCAATCCTGGAAAGAGATTGCTTCGTACTTTGAAAGGGACGTAAGGACCGTTCAGCTCTGGGAAGCGAAGGAAGGGCTGCCCGTGCACAGGCAGGAGCACAGCGCCCGCGCCAGCGTGTATGCGTACCCGGATGAACTGGATGGGTGGTTTGAAAAGCGCGCCCGCAGGAGCCGGCCAATGTCTATGGTCGAGCCTGCTTCACCTGCGCCGGCGCCTTCGGGGGCCTC
>CAZARO010000726.1:0-3785 GCA_964487165.1 uncultured Solibacteraceae bacterium
TGCAGAGTCACGATGGCGCGATCCAATTTCTACCCGCGCTGCCGGCGGCGTGGCCCAACGGGCGGGTCAAAGGCTTGCGGGCGCGCGGAGGGGTCACGGTAGATTTGGCTTGGGCCAACGGGAAAGCCGTCGGCGCGTTGCTGATTGGCCGCGGCGTAGGCCATCCGGAACTGCGGCCGCCGAAGGGTCAGCAGATCGCCGCCGTCACCGGCGGGCCCGGGCTCGGGGGATCCGTCTACCGTGTGAGCTTCAAATAGTGCCGGTAGACCAGCGCGATGGGCAGGCCCATCACGTTGTAGTAGCAGCCTTCGATCCGCGGAATGAATTTCGACGCCGCGCCTTGCACGGCATACCCGCCCGCTTTATCCATGGGCTCGCCGGTAGCCACGTAACGGTCGATTTCCTCCGCGCTCATGGGCGCGAACCAGACGCCGGTGACCGCGAGATCGCAGATCTGCTGCTCGCCGCGCTGGAGGCAAATGCCGGTCATCACTTCGTGGCGGCGGCCGGAAAGAAGCTCGAGCATGCGGCGCGCGTCGGCCGCGTCCGCGGGCTTAGCGAGATTTTCGCGGTCCACTACCACGGTGGTGTCAGCGGCCAGCACGATCTCGGAAGGGTCGGCCGGGACGGCGCACGCTTTAGCTAGCGCGAGGCGCCTCACATAGTCCTCGGGCGCCTCCTGCGGGAACGGCGTTTCGTCCACGGGGGCGGCACGGACCACGAACGGGATGCCGGCATGGCGTAAGATTTCGGCGCGGCGGGGGGACTGCGAAGCGAGCACGAGCATCGTTCTCTACCATGCCATAATTTGGGGCCTTGCTTGGCACGCGGTGTAGAATAGGGCGGTATGAAACACTTGGCCCACGAACTGATCGTAAAGTCCGGATCGAAGATCAAGCTCGATAAAGTCGATCCCGGCGACACATTCGGCTATGACAAGGCGGATGCGGCCGATCACCTGACGAAGAATCTCGAACGGCTCTGTGAGCTGCAATACAAGTTGTACGCGGAATCGCGGCGCGCGCTGCTGGTGGTGCTGCAGGGCATCGACGCCGGCGGCAAGGATGGCACCATCAAGCACGTGATGAGCGGACTCAATCCACAGGGCGTGAGTGTGACGTCGTTCAAAGTCCCGGAGGGCGAAGAGAAGCGTCACGATTACCTGTGGCGCATCCATCGCGCCGTGCCCGAATGGGGCAAAATCGGCATTTTTAACCGCTCGCACTATGAGGATGTGCTGGTGGTGCGGGTACACGAGCTGGTGCCCAAGAAGGTATGGTCGGAGCGGTACGACCAGATCAACGATTTCGAGCGCATGCTGAGCGCGAGCGGCGTACACATTGTGAAATTCCTCCTCTACATCAGCAAAGACGAGCAGGAAAAACGGTTTCGCGAGCGCATCGACGACAAGCAGAAGAACTGGAAATTCTCGCCGGCCGACATCAAAGAGCGGGAATACTGGGATCAGTACATCGACGCTTACCAGGATATGCTGCGAAAATGCAGCAAGAATCACGCTCCCTGGTACGTGGTCCCGGCCAACAATAAGTGGTTCCGCAATCTCGCGGTGTCGCAAATTCTGTGCGAGACGCTGGAGGAGATGGATCTGAAATTCCCCAAGCCAAATGAGGATCTGAAGGGGATCAAGCTCGAGTAGGGTTCCGGGCTACTCGTATCGCAGTGCCACCATCGGGTCCACGCGCGATCCGCTGCGCGCCGGCAGGTACGCCGCTGCAAATACAATAGCTAACACGACGTGGTTGATCGCTGCGCGATCAAACCGCTTGCTTACGCGCGCGGCTGAGTATGCGGCCTCTTACGGAGCCGTGACCGTCAGGGAGCGGATGCGCAAAATATTTATGACGCTCCGTCCAAGCGTCATTTGCGGGTAAACTCTTCGTTGGGCCGGAACGTTCCGCCGTGTAGCAGAAGATCGAGCACTTCCTTGGAGCGCGAGTTGAAGGCGCCCTGCTTGTCCGGCGTCTTATCATTATGGTCCGACTCGATCATGGGGACAGCTTCCTTCGGGCCGGGAATCTGATTGAGGGCCGTCCAGATTCCCGCCGGCGGAGAAGTGGTGTCGATGAAGCCCATGGCCGCCAGCACGGGCGCTTTGATGCGCGAGGCAAAACTGACGACATCGAAATAGGGGGCTGTGGCCATCACCCTGGGGTCGTTCGACGGCCAATTCGGATAGCCCGTCTGGCGGCCGCGTTGCGCGCCGTTCATATCGGCGCCGGTGGGTTCGTTCACGATCACGGCGGACACTTGCGGGCGGATGCCGGCGGTGACGAGGCTTTGCTGGCCTCCCATGCTGGTCCCCATGAGGACGAGCGTTTGGCCGTCCCAATCGGGGCGGCTGCAGATATAATCCACCGCGCGCGCGTCGCGGAGGTACATGAGCAGGAAATACGAAGTCTCGCGGTTGGCGTTCCCGATCGACTGGTAGTTGGTGGGGACGCCGGCGGACTGGCTGGGCAGCATGTCGTGCGAGTCCACATCGAAAGCAAGCCAGCCCTCGGCGGCGCGATCGGTGACGGTGTTGGGCTGGAGCGCATACACGCCGGCGTGCTGATAAATCACCAGCGCGGGGAACTTACCCAGCTTGATAGGCTTGGCGAGATAGCCGCGGACGCGCGAGCCCACGGCGTCGAGTTGGACGGTGGATAACTCCACGCCTTCCTGAGTAGTCTTGACCGGATTAATCACCGCATTCATCGGGGTCACGCTGAGGTATTGCAGCTTGGACAACCAGAAGGCTTCAAAATCGGCCGCCCGCGGCACGGACGGCTTCAATTGCGTGGGGGCAACGGCGGCGCCGAGATGAATCGCCGACGCCGGAGGAGCACCTTCCGCGGTCACCGTCACGTAGAGCATCGCCGGCTCTTCGAGAGTAGCTTCAATGGTCGCGCTGCCCGAAGTAAGATCGAGCGTGCCAGTCTTGATTACGGCGAAGTTATTAGTCTTGATCTCGTAATTATATTTCGGCGCGGGCGCGGCAGCATCTTTCGGCAGCGATACCGTCCAGCCGGCTTTCTCTCCCAAGCGGTAGATGCCGGTGCTGTGAAATGGCACGATGTTCAACTGCTGTGCCCCCGCCAATGGCGCGAGGAGCAGCAGCGCCACGCCAGCGAGGGAGGAACGCAAGGAGCGGTTCATGTGAGCTTCCGACACGATTTAGGATATCAACCATTGTGCACGGCCATTTATGCACGGCCATTGCGCACGGCCGAACGGCCTGCTGTCATAGGGTTGATGAGGAAGGTGTGGGCGGTGATCGGCTCGGCGATCTTTCTGTTGGCCGCGCCGGGGTTCGTCGCCGGATTGGTTCCGTGGTGGATCACGCACTGGAAGTTCGGCAGTGCGTTACCGCTGCGCTTGCTCGGCGGCGGCATTACCGCGATAGGTATCCTCGGGCTCCTGGATTGCTTCCGGCGATTCGCACTGCAGGGAATCGGCACGCCCGCGCCGGTCTTCCCGACGCGTCATCTGGTGGTCACCGGGTTTTATCTGTACGTGCGAAATCCCATGTACCTTTCCTTACTGACCACTATTCTGGGACAAGGCGTACTCTTCGGAAATGTCGAGGTGATCGAATACGGCGCAATCGTCTGGCTGCTGTTTCATCTCTTCGTACTGATTTACGAAGAACCCAAGCTGCGGTCCACCTTCGGCGCCGAGTACGACTCGTTTTGCGCACAGGTCCCCCGCTGGATTCCCAGTTTCAAGAATCGGACCTGACAGCGCACAACACACCCGCAATGATAAAATGGACCGACCAACCA
>CAZARO010000727.1:0-3776 GCA_964487165.1 uncultured Solibacteraceae bacterium
GTTGTTGAATTCTGGTTGGCACAGGGCGTCCAAAGTGGGGCAGGATGGCATCCTGGATGGCATCCTGCGGCCGATTGGCAAATCAGCCTTCCGCTGTATCGATGGTGCGACCGGGCGCGGGTTGCCAGGGTACCCTGGGTCCCGCAGGTTGACTACTGTTGACAACCTGCCCCACTTAGTTCCCGTTATATCGGCGCCAACGAGAACTTTGTTCGCGCTCTGTCGGGTGCTCTGTCGGCAATGTCAGGGCAGCGGAGCAACTGCTGAGCGGATGCGCCGCCTCCCATTCTGACTTCACGGACCCGAAGGGGCCGCTTCTGACTCCTGACTTCCATATCCCACAGGGATTTCAAGGCAAGGCCTTGCATAGTTAGCTTCTCAAGCTTCAGGTTCCACGGATAGCGCCGCAGGCGCGTGAGGATGCTGAAAGCTTCGCTCTAGCCCCCGATTTGGTACATGGGGCGTGGCGGTGGCACGAACTTCGCGGAGTTGATCTCGTGTCCCAGCCATTTCCCCGCGACGTTGCGCCGCACTACCGCCGCGATTTCGTCGTCCGACGCTCCGGCGCGCATGGGTGTCTTCACGTCGTCTTCCTCGATGGCGAACAGGCAGTAGCGCAGTTTGCCGTCGGCCGTGAGGCGGAGGCGATTGCAGTTCAAACAGAACGGACGGCTGACCGAGGCGATGAAGCCCACCGTCCCGCCGCCGTCGGCGAAGGCGTATTCCGTCGCCGGCGCGCGCGGATCGGGATCGGGCACCGCCACCAGAGGCGCAATCTCGCGCGACAGCGTGGCGATGATATCGTCGGCCATTAGCACCTTTCCGCGATCCCACAGTCCCTGGGCGTCGAGCGGCATGAATTCGATGTAGCGCACCTCGAAGCCGTTCTCGCGGGCGAAGCGGGCCAGCGGCACGATGTCCGGCTCGACCAGGTTCTTCACCGCCACGGCGTTGAGCTTGATGCGGAAGCCCAGCTCTTTGGCGCGCGCCAGACCGGCCAGCACCTTGGCGAGATCGTCGCGCCGCGTGATCTGCGTGAAGCGGCCGCGGTCGAGCGTATCCAGGTGCACGTTCATGCGCCGCAGACCGGCTTCGTAGAGCGGCTCCGCCAGGTCAGGCAGCAGAACGCCGTTAGTGGTGAGCGCCAGGTCGCGGATGCCCGGAATGGCCGCGAGGGACCGAATCAGCAGAGGCAGATCGCGCCGCACCAGGGGCTCGCCGCCCGTCACGCGCATTTTGACGACGCCCAGCTTTACGGCAATGCGCGCGAAGCGCTCGATCTCCTCGAAATCCAAGATCTCGGTCCGTTTTTCGTAGTGCACCTCGCTGTCCGGCATGCAGTAAAAGCAGCGGATGTTGCACCGGTCGGTGACGCTGATACGGAGGCTGTCGTGGACTCGCCCGAAGGAATCGATCAGTGGCTCGTCACTCATCTAAGTCACGGCGAGCATGCGCTCGAGGGGCACCAGCGCTCGCTCCATCAGTTCGGCACTCAGTTCCACGCGCGGCTCCAGATGGAGCAGGCAATCGCGCAGTTTTTCGAGCGTGTTGAGCTTCATGTAGGGGCACTCGCTGCAGTTGCAGTTTTCGTTAGCCACGAAATAAAACCGCTTGTCAGGGGCGATCTTGGAAAGGGAGTGTTGAATGCCGCTCTCGGTCATGACGATAAACTCGCGGGCCGCGCTCGACGCGCAGTACTGAATGATGGCCGACGTGGAGCCGATAAACCGGGCCATCGCCAGCACCGATTCGGGGCACTCGGGGTGCGCCACCACTTCGGCATCGGGGTGCTCGGCCATCGCCGCCGCCACGCGCCGGGCCGGAAACGTGGCGTGTACGATGCAGGTGCCCTGCCAGATGCGCATATTCTCGCGCCCCGTCTGCCGGCGCACGTAGTTGCCCAGATTGGCGTCCGGCAGGAACAGCACGGGCTTCTCGCGCGGGATGGAATTGACAATCTGCACAGCGTTGCGCGAGGTGCAGAGGATGTCGCTCTCGGCCTTCACCTCGATCGAGGTATTGATGTAGCTGACGATGACGTGATCGGGATTGCGGCGGCGGAATTCGCGCACCGGTTCCACGGGGCAAGCTTCCACCAGGCTGCAACTCGCCTCGCGATCGGGCACCACCACGATGCGGCCGGGATTGAGCACCTTGGCCGTCTCGGCCATGAACCAGACGCCGCAGAACGCAATGGCATCGCCCGAAAACTCGCGCGCCTTACGCGCCAGCTCCAGGCTGTCGCCGATAACGTCGGCCAGTTCCTGAATCTCGGGAGCTTGATAGTGATGCGCCAGGAGGATGGCCTTGCGCTGTTTCTTGAGGTCGACAATTTCGTCGGCGATGGTAGGGGCGGAAATCATAGGGGGAGGCCGGAATAACTGCTTTTATTTTATCAATGCGGCGCGCCTCGCGTGGGGACCATAATGGAATCAGTGCGGGTGGTATTAATTTCGACCTACGAGTTGGGGCGCCAGCCTTTCGGCCTGGCCTCGCCGGCAGCCTGGCTGCGGGCCGACGGCCATAGCGTGACGCTGGCCGACCTTGCGTGCAGTCCGCTGCCGCAATCGGCCGTGGCGGAAGCCGAGCTGATCGCGTTTTTTCTGCCCATGCACACCGCTACGCGGCTCTTCGAGAAGGTGGTGGACCGCGTGCGCGACCTCAATCCGCGCGCCCATTTGTGCGCTTACGGACTGTACGCGCCGCTGAACGATGCGCTGCTGCGCCGCGCCGGCGTGGCCACGGTAATCGGCGGCGAGTTCGAACAGGGACTGCACGACCTGGCGCGGCGATTGGGCGCGACGCGCGAAGGCGAGCGTCCGTATCGCCAGCCGGAGCCGCTGATCTCGATGGCGCGGCAGCGCTTCCTGGTGCCCGACCGGACGGGCCTGCCGCCGCTGGCCGCGTATGCCCAGCTGCGCATCGAAGGCGCGACGCGCCGGGTGGGATACACAGAGGCCTCGCGCGGCTGCAAGCACCTCTGCCGCCATTGCCCAGTGGTGCCGGTGTATCGCGGCCTGTTCCGCATCGTGCAGGCCGACGTGGTGATCGAGGACATCCGGCGCCAGGTGGCCGCGGGAGCTGAACACATCACCTTCGGCGACCCCGATTTCTTCAACGGTCCGGGCCATGCGATGGCGATTGTGGAGGCGTTCGGCCGCGAGTGGCCGGGTCTAACGTACGACGTCACCATCAAGGTGGAGCACCTCCTCAATCATCGCGATCTGCTGCCGGTGCTGAAGCGGACGGGCTGCCTGTTCGTGACCAGCGCGGTGGAATCGCTGGACGACGCGGTGCTCGAAAAGCTGGCCAAGGGCCACACGCGCGCCGGCTTCGAAGAGGCGCTGGCAGCGATGCGCGCCGCCGGATTGCCGCTGGCCCCCACATTTATTCCTTTCACGCCTTGGACCACGCTCGCGAGCTACCGAGAGTTTCTGCGCGCGCTGGTGGATCTCGAACTGGTGGAGCAGGTCGCGCCGGTGCAACTTACGATTCGGCTGTTGCTGCCCGAGGGCTCGCTGCTGCTGCAATTGCCGGAGATTCGCGCCATGATCGAGCCGTTCGACGCGCGGGGCTTGTGCTACCGCTGGCACAACGCCGACTCCCGTCTGGACGCACTCTGCGTATTGACTCAGGAGACGATTAAGCGCGAAGAGCGGCGTGGCCGGAGTCGCTGGGAGATTTTCCGAAAAGTGTGGGATCTGGCGGAGGCGGGGGAATTCCCGGTGGACGCGCCCATGGTCTCGCGGGCGACGATTCCGTACTTGACGGAGCCC
>CAZARO010000728.1:0-3772 GCA_964487165.1 uncultured Solibacteraceae bacterium
CGCATTCGGCACCCCCAACCCCGACGGGTCGGCGACGCGACCCGATAGTACCGCCGTGTCGTTCTGAGCCAATAGTAGAAGCGGGAAGAGAAATAGGGATAGCAGCGAGATGGTACGAGTATTCATGTGGAATAACGAACGTACCAGCGGAGTGTTTCGATTGAATGAATGGGCAATGACGAGCAGGTTTCGAGAGGGCGGGGAGCTGCGGCGCAAACTCGGCGAACAAAGCTAGGGCGAGTACTCCGAGCCGCCGGCTACGATATCGACTGGAACAACGTCATGCGCTGGGGTGCAAGGCTTGCTCGTCAATCGGATAATGTTCCTGCGATATGATACGTGGAACAACCCCGCTGTCGGGCGCGTATGGGGTTGTAGCTTTCGGAAGTTGCCATGAGCCTTCCCGACGATTTGCGTTATGCCTTCCGCTCCCTGGCGAAGGCGCCGGTTTTCGCGGCTGTCGCGGTATTCTCGTTGGCGCTTGGAATCGGCGCCAATACCGGGGTGTTCACCATGCTCGACCAGGTGCTGCTTGGCCTGATGCCGGTGCGCGACCCTTCGGCCCTGGCGCAACTCAAGGAGGTGGGCCAGCACTACGGTTCCAACACCGGTTTAAACTCGCTCTCTTATCCTATTTACGTGGATTTTCGGAATCAAAACCAGGTGTTCGACGGGATGCTGGCGCGCTGTCTGGCGGCGGCTAGCGTGAGCTTCGGCGGGCACAACGAACGCATCGCAGCCGAGCTCGTCAGCGGAACGTACTTCCCCGTGCTCGGTCTCGAGCCCGCCATGGGCCGCCTGTTCACGCCCGACGACGACCGCGCCGCCAGCGGCTCGCCTTTCGCCGTTCTGGGTTACGACTACTGGCAGTCGCGTTTAGGCGGCGATCCGGGCGTTCTGGGCAAGACGATGCTGGTGAACGACCACCAACTGACCATCGTTGGCATCGCGCCGCGCGGCTTTGAAGGCACGGAGGCGATGTTCCCCGCCCAGATCTACGTGCCCATCGTGATGGCACCGGACCTGACGCACCAGGAGCGTCCGCTGGAGAATCGCCGCCTGCGCTGGGTGCAGGTTTTCGGGCGCCTGAAGCCGGGGGTGACGCTGCGCCAGGCGAAAGCCTCGCTTGCGCCCATTTTCCACAACCTACTCGAAATGGAAGTGCGCCAGGCCGAGTTCGCGCACGCGTCGGTCTACGCCCGGCAGCAATTCCTCAAAATGACCCTGGACGTGTCTCCTGGCGGCGGGGGCAATAACATTCCGCGCATGTTCCTGGAAGCGCCGGTGCTGGCCATGGGCGCGATGGTCTGGCTGGTGCTGCTGATCGCCTGCGCCAACGTGGCCAACCTGATCATTGCGCGCTCGGCGGCGCGGCGGAAGGAGATCGCGCTACGGTTGGCGCTGGGGGCCAGCCGCGCGCGGATCGTGCGCCACCTCATGCTGGAAAGCCTGATCCTGGCGCTGGCCGGCGGATTAGTCGGTTTCCTTATCTCGCCATTGACCATGCGGCTGCTCGTCCATATCATGCCCGATATGGAGCCGCCCCTGAAGTTCAACCTCGACCCCAACCTGCGCATCTTCTGGTACAACATGGCGATATCGGCGGTTACCGCCGCGATTTTCGGGCTGGCGCCGGCGCTGCAGGCGACCGGTTCGGATATCGCGCCGGTGCTGAAGGACCAGGCCGGCGCGGTGGTTGGCGGCGGCCAGGCGCGCTGGCGCAAGCTGCTGGTGGTGGCGCAGGTGAGCCTTTCGCTGCTGCTGCTGATCGCGGCCGGGCTTTTCGGGACGAGCCTGCGAAACCTCAAGCAGCTCAGCCCCGGATTCGAAGTCGCCAACCTGCTCTCGTTTTCGGTCGATCCCACGCTGAACGGCTACAAGGACGAGCAGTCCGAGTTTTTCTATAAGCGGCTGGCGCACGACCTGGCGGCACTACCGGCGGCGCAATCCGCCGCGTTGTGCCAGGTGCCTCCGCTGACGTGGGACGATTGGGATAGCGGTTTCACCGTGGAAGGCCACCTGGCCAAGCCGGGCGAAGATATGCAGTCGTGGGTGAACTATGTTTCGCCGGGCTATTTCGAAACCCTCCGCATTCCCATTTACAGCGGCCGCGCGTTCCGCGAGAGCGATGCCAAGGGCGCGGCGCGGGTCGCGATCGTGAACGAGAAATTCGCGCGCTACTACTTTGGCGCGTCGAACCCGGTGGGGCATCGCATCGGGGGCGGTACCGATCCGGGGACCAAAACCGATATCGAGATCGTCGGCGTGGTGCGGGACACCAAGTACATGACCATGAAGGAGCCGATTCCGCGCGAGGTATATTTCCCGTACCTGCAGCACACCGCCCGCATGATGACGGGTTACGTCCGCACTACCCTCGCTCCGGAACAGATGTTTCCGGCGCTACGTGCCGCGGTGCACAAGCTCGATCCGAATCTGCCCGTCTACCAGATGAAAACCGTGGAAAAACAGAAAGACGATTCGCTGGCGGTGGAGCGGCTGGCAGCCACGCTTTCGACGGCGTTCGGCGTGCTGGCAACCGTGCTGGCGGCGGTGGGGCTCTACGGCGTGATGGCCTTCATGGTGGCGCGCCGCACGCGCGAGATCGGGATCCGGATGGCGTTAGGCGCTGGGCAAGGCTCGGTGATGTGGATGGTGCTGCGGGAGACGTTGACGCTGGCCGCCATCGGCGTAGCGATCGGACTGGCGGGCGCCTACGCGGTGACGCGTCTGATACAAGCGCAACTGTTCGGGGTACAGGCGACGGACCTGTTGACCATGGCCGGTGCGTCTCTGGGAATCGCGCTGGTGACCACGCTGGCGGGTTTCGTCCCAGCGCGCCGGGCCACCGGTGTCGATCCCATGAGAGCTTTGCGTTGGGAATAGGTTTCACTCATCACCAGCGTGGAAACGTGCACTTTCATACAGTAGCGCCGCGTGCGCTACTTGTCTAAAATCTTGTCTGCCTTAGCGTCGATCTTCTTTTTATCCGCCGCGCTCAGTTTGCCTTGATGCTCCATTTGGGAGGCGCGAGCCTTTGCATTTCGCGCGTGAGCGGCGTCCGGCATAGGGTATTTCCGTTGTTCTGGCAGTCCGAAGTCTTTGCTCGGTTCTGCGTTCTTCTTCGAAGCTGTAAGTTTTGCCATCAGACATCTTCCTCATACAGTCTTCAGCACGCAGCATTCCTTTATCAAACATACGGCAACGCGCCGGACCGCGTGGCTATCGGAGCCTCCTCCGTCCAGCCAAATGGCTGTCACAACCCCGATAGCCCACGCGACGGGTATATAGCTACTATTGCTCCGCTCGTCATCGCATTCAATAGACCGAGTGGTACTTTTGATGTACAGAGCAGGCACCTAGCAGTCGTAAGTGTGAACTGACGTACATAAGTGCAGCGGCCGTGTCACGGACTCCGGTCTCAAGGCCGCAGAGGGGTGAAGATTAACGTTGGATTGCCAGACGGCTTAGGCCTATAGATACAACTGATCATCGAAACACAGCCTGAGAAGGATTGGGGGGTGCTTGTATACCGGACCTACCGGGGTTCGTCGCTGTCGCAAAGACGCGGGAGGAAGTTGAACACCTCATCAGCGAAGCCGCCGAAATTCACCCGTGCGGAATGCGGGAGGACGGTGATCCGATTCCTTCGCCAAATTCGACACGGTCGTTGTCGAAGTCGCTGCGTAAGACTGTGAGAGGCCAGTTCTCGGAAACGAATGGTGGGCGATTAGGGACTCGAACCCCAGACCTCTTCCGTGTGAAGGAAGCG
>CAZARO010000729.1:0-3768 GCA_964487165.1 uncultured Solibacteraceae bacterium
TTTACGTTGTTGGCCGCCAGCCCCTCAAGAACATTGGCCGGTTTAAAACGACTAAGGTATAGCCGTGGCGTTCGACAAACGCGACGGTCTCGGCGACCGCGCTGTGCGAGGCGCTCATAGCGTCCAAACGGAATGGCCCTTGCGGTAAAACGAGAGCTGGCCGCCCTCGCTGATCATCAGCACTTCGCCGAACTGCGATGCGCCGATAGCGGCTGCGGTCCTTCTGCCCTCGCCGATCTCTTCATCGTCATCCACCGCCGGGTTGTGCCGGAGAATGGCGCCAAACGCCAGCAGGTTCGAATCGCGGTCGAGCACCACGCTGCCGTCGATCTGCGCGATGCTTTCCAGAACAGCCGTCGAAAGCGCTGTGTCTTGCGTGTCCCGCAACAGGTAATGGAGCTGGTTTTTGGCGCCGGTCCGCTCGCGGCGGTCGGATTGCAGCAGATCGGCGTCGTTCACCAGTTGCTCGGTGTCAGCGGGACTCTCGAGCACGACAAACATTCCTCCGCGGCGGTGTTCGGCCAAGTTCAGTGCGGCAATGAACAGGCGCTCCGCCAGCTTCGGGCGCCCGATCGCCTCCTGCCACGCCGATATTTCTCCACCGCATCCGTCAGCTGCAGCGCCCGTCGAAGAAGTTGAACAACTGTACGCCGTCGCCAAAAATATTGATCTCGCCGTTGGGCGTCAATACCAAGCAGATGTGGCCGCCACAAATCGTAGCCTGGCCTTGGGGCAGCCCCGGCCAGAGCGGCAATCCGCCGAGACCAAAGGACTTGCGGAGCAAGGCTTCTCGGAATCGAAGCGGATGACGCCTTCTTTTTCCGAATGGAGAATAAGTGGAGGATACGTGCTCCACAGGTACCAAATGGACACTGTAAGCACTGCTGATTCAACGTGGAATCAGCAGGTTACGCCTCCGGGCTAGAATGGGTATTATGCGCTTGTTGCTGGCGATGCTGTTTTTCCTGGGTCAGCCCTTTTGGGAGAGCAAGGCTCCGGAGCGTTGGAGCGATCGCGAAATCGACGCCGTGCGGCACGACAGCCCATGGGCGCAATCGGTTGGCCCCGAGCCCAAGGTGCTGGTGTACCTGGCTACCGCCGGCCCCATCGAAGATGCCGAGGAAGAGGCGCGTTTGCGCAGCAAGCGGCCGCTGGAAGAACCGGACCCCGATTACCTCGACTACCTGCGTGAGAACGGCGGCAAGCATTTCGTGCTGGCGATTCCCGAGGTCACTCGCGAAGGGTTGGAAAAGCCCGGCGAAGAACAGGCCATGGAAGAGCAGACGGCGATGGTGATCGGTCGCAAGAGCTACAAGATCATCGGCCACTTTCCGCCCACTGAATCGGATCCGGTCTTGCGGCTGGTGTTCCCCCGGGAAGCGCTGGCCATCGACAAGAACGTCGTCTTCCACTTATATTTGCCGGGCATGCCGTTTCCGAATCGCGAAACGGAATTCCGCGTGAAGGATTTGATGTACCACGGGAAGCTGGCGATGTAGGAGAAGCGGTGAGGCGACTGCGGCGCTATCCATGGAGTCTAAAACTTTGAGCAGCACCTTAGGCGCCCTGTGCCAACCAGAAACGGAACGAACTTTCCAGAGAGCGTTTTAGTTCTTGCGCGCGTAGTAGCCGGTGCGAGCGCGCACCGGGGGCAGTTCCTTGTGGCCCTTCACGCGGATTTCCACCTTGTGAAACAGCCCGTCGTTCACCAGGGGCTCGGGCCGATACACGATGTTGTACTGGTGCCGCACTTCCTCGGCGATGATTTCGAAAGACGTGGCGAGATCCTCCAGCTTGAAGGGGAAGTAAGACTTGCCGCCAGTCTGCGTGGTGAAGTATTTCAGAACCTTGTCGCCGTCGGTATCGCCCGCGCTCAGGTTGTTCGTCGAGATCGCGTAGATAAAAGTGTCGGCCAATTGCGCCGACTCGAGCGCCTGGTCGCGCGTGGCGTGGCTTTGATTGTCCTCGCCGTCGGTCACCAGGACCATGATCCGGCGGAACTGGTAGCTCGGCTGCTCCTTCCCCAACCGGTCGGCCGCGAAGCGAATGGCGTCATACATCGCCGTGCCGCCCCCCGGGCGCAGTTCGTGGATGGCGGTCCCGAGCTTGGTAGTGTCCGACGTCAGGTCGCAGACCGTCTCGAAACTGGTGTCGAAGCTCACTACCATCGCCTTGTCGAGGCTGGACCGCAGGATTTCATCCAGGAACTGGCTGGCGGCCTCCTGCTCGAACTTGAAGCGGTCGCGAATGCTGTTGCTGGTGTCGATGAGGACGGCCACGCGCAGCGGCAGGGATGGCTCCGCGGTGAATTCCTGGATGGCCTGCGGCTTTCCGTTTTCCAGCACCTCGAAGTCGTCTTTGCCGAGACCCATGACGAACCGGCCCTTCCGGTCGGTGACCGAGAAGGCCATGCTGACACGGGTGACTTCCACCGAAATGCGGGTCGGCTCATCGCCCTGGGCCGTTGGGGCTGGCGGTTGCGCCGGCGGGGCTTGTTGCCCAGCGGCCAGGAGGGCGAACAGCATCGTGCCCAAGGCCGCGCGAAGTACCAGGGTTCGCATATTGCCGATTATAGCGTGGTACCGATTTCGTATACTTACTCAAAAAATCAGTTGCGGCGGCGTTTTTTCGGTGTAAACTACCAGCTACCTACGGGTGGGCAAGGGGAAACTGGCCTAAAAAAGGAGGGCAAACTGATGACAACTATACCTGCTCTGCTGCTGCAGAACGATGCTGCAAACACGGCTGTCGCCGGCGGACTACTCGCGTTCGGGGGCGTCATGCTGATCGTGTTCCTGGCGATCGCGGTGGTGTTCCTGATCGGGTTTTGGAAAGTTTTTGAGAAGGCTGGGCAGCCGGGGTGGGCATGCCTGATCCCCCTCTACAACGCATATATTCTGCTCAAAATTGCGGGCCGGCCCGGTTGGTGGCTGATCCTTTTGATGGTTCCCCTGGTCAATATCGTAATCGCGCTCCTGCTTGCCATCGATATCGCGAAGTCGTTCGGTCAGGGGGCGGGGTTCGGTGTGGTCCTGCTCTTTCTGCTGAGCGGCATCGGCTACCTGGTTCTCGGCTTCGGGAATTATCGCTACCTGGGACCGGCGGCCGCGACGGCCTGATAAGTAGGGCAGGATGGTATCCTGCTGCGGGTTGGTAATCCGCCCGGACTTTTGGTCCACTGGCCGTCCGGGCCGATTACCAATCTGCCGCAGGATGCCCCACTTAGCTTCTCGAAGTTTCAGACTCCTCGGATTGCGCGGCGTTGAAGAAACTCAGCGCGTTATCGCCCTGCCTGACCACGCGCGTGCGCCGCAGAGCGCCGTACGAATCGGCCAGCGACTGGCGCACGGCGTGCTGCACGACAGTCAACTCCGGCGGCGTCTCTCCCAGCAGATCGAGCACCGCCGCGTACTCGCGTTCCAGTGTATAAGGCGGGTCGAGAAAGACAATCTCCGCCGGCGATCGCCCCAGCGTC
The DNA here is from genome assembly GCA_964487165.1 of uncultured Solibacteraceae bacterium. Lineage (GTDB taxonomy): Bacteria > Acidobacteriota > Terriglobia > Bryobacterales > Bryobacteraceae > PALSA-129. Next base: position 3,476 of record CAZARO010000729.1, read on the forward strand.
AACAGCACCGGGCCTTTTACCACCGTGGCGCGCCGTTCCAGTTGAAGCGATGCCACATTGTCGCGAATGGTTTCGATGGCGGTGCGGTCCTTCTCCAGAAAGATAGCGTGCCGCGCCCCGCGGCTGAGCGCTTCGATGCCCACCGCCCCGGTGCCCGCGTAAGCATCCAGGAACACCGCGCCGGCGATGCGCACCGCCAGAATATCGAAAAGCGTTTCGCGCAAACGGTCGGGCGTGGGCCTGGTGGCGTCGCCGGGAATGCTCTTCAGCCGGCGGGATCGAAACTCTCCGGC
>CAZARO010000730.1:0-3768 GCA_964487165.1 uncultured Solibacteraceae bacterium
TAGTTCTCGGAAGTCTGCCCCTCGGGCTGCGGATCGTCACCCGATCCCGTCTCCACCGGCCAGGGAATGCTCACCGCCGCCAGAAGGTCGCCCGTGGCTGGGTCCATGACCACCGCCGCGCCCTTATCCTTGCCCGCCGACTTCAACTGCTTCTCCAGAATTTGCGCCACCTGCACTTCCAGCCGCGCGTCGATCGACATGCGCACGTCGCGCTTGCGGTCGAGCACGCGGCGCACCTCGGGATTGTCGGGCTCATAGCGATGGCGCAGCAGCGGCACCAGCTCGCGATAATCGTAGCGGATGACGCGTGTCACCTGACCGTTCGGCCCTTTCACGTCGACCAGCGTGGGACGGTCGTCGTAGCCGCGCAGGCGCCGCGCTTCGTCGCGCTCCACGAATGCCGTATTGGTGGCGCCCCAGCGCAGGCGCGTGCGCAGATCGCCGAGCAGGTCGAACATCAGGCCGCCGAATGGATAGTAGCGGCTGTCGCCGCGCGGGCAGGCGCGGTCGATATCGATGCCCAGAGCTTTGTAATCGGCGCGGTGCTTATCGAGCTCGTCCCAATTGCTGGTGGCGAGCGGCAGCCCGTTGCGATCGTAGATGGAGCCCTTGGGAATCTCCTTCATGACTTCCTGGAAGCGCGGATTGTACTGATATCGACGCGCGCCATCGGCCTGCAGGACGAGCGTTCCCTCTCCCATTACTACCGCGCTCCGGGCCACTTGTACGTAGCCCGCCTTGGCCAGCACAATGGCCCCGGCGACGGCGAAAATGGCGCCCACCGCAACCGTCACGCGGAGGAACGGCGAGGGCGCGGCTTCCTGCCGGCCGCGATGCGAGATCGCTTCCAGCATCCCGATGACGGCGAAATTTGCCAGCAGGGCGGTGCGCCCGTAGCTCAGAAACGGCGTCACCACGCCGGAGAGCGGCACCACCCCCAGTGACCCGCCGGCAATCAGCAGGAGCTGCAGAGTGGTGGCCGCGGCCAGCCCGGCGGCCAGGAAGAATTCGTAATCGGTGCGCGCCCGCAGTGCCGCCCGCAGCGCGCGCCAGACCAGCAGCGCATAGAGCGCGAAGACCACGGCCACACCGGCGAAGCCCCATTCTTCGCCCAGCGCCGAAAGAATCAGATCGGTGTGCCCCGCCGGTACCAGTTGCGGATCTCCGCGGCCTGTCCCCATCCCGATGACGCCGCCGGTGGCGTAGGCCCAGAGAGAGTGCGCCAACTGGTCGCCGCCGTGAATCTTGTTGTCCCACGGCGAGAGCCACATGGCGACGCGCTCGCCCACATTGCGCGGTATGCCGATGACGCAGCCCACCACAAACCCGCCGATCACCAGCGCCAGCCCCAATACCGGCACCAGCGCGCTGCCCCGCGCCATGCCGTACAGCGTTAGGAAGAGGCAGGCGAATACCAGGGCCGGCCCCATATCGTGCTGCATGAAGAAGAAGACCACCGAGAGCGCCGCACATACCAGCGCGGGAAAGATGTACTCCACCGGCGGAACGTCGAGGCGGCTGGTGAGGGCGGCGAGGCGCGGACGTGTTTCGCGCGCGTGCCGCAGCACGTCCCAGCAGTTGGCGAAATATCCCGCCAGGAACAGCACCAGCAGCAGGCGGATGATCTCCACCGGCTGGAATCCCAGGAGATTCACTTTAGCACCGCTCGATCCCGGTCCGTGCCCGAAGCCGACAAGCGCCGCGGAGAGCGCGAAACTGGCCAGCAGAGGAATGAAGGTCAGCTTACCCAGCAGCTTCTCGTAATCCAGCATGCTCAATGGCGCCAGCAGCAGGCAGCCGATGACCGCGCCTTGCGCAAAATCCGCGAACAGCATGTTGTCGCGCACCGGATCGCGGAGCGCGATCATGAGGATCAGGCCCGCGCCGCTCAGCAGCATGGTCACCGGCAGCAGGATCTGGTCGCCGCGGAATCGGCGCAGGCTCCAGAAGAGGTGCACCGCCGCGAAGGTCGCGAAAAAGAGCGCCGACCAGCGGTAAAAAGCGCTCGCGAACTGCGCCGGCCTGCGGACCACGAAGAGCGGCTTCAACTGGCGGAATTGCTCGTTGGTGAAAAGGCCATGAATGCGCGCTATCGCTCCCACGTTGCCGAGCGAGCCCGAGATGTAATAAATCTGGCGCGCGGCTTCCTCACGTGCGTGCTGGTCGGGGATGGCCGCGAGCGCCGGCAGCAGATCTTCGCGAGTGGTGAGCGCATTGAGGTCGAGCAGTTGCTTGGAGGCGAGCCCGTGGTCGATGGCGGCGAGGTCGGCTGATTTCGCCTGGTAGACCAGGTGCAGTCCGAAGGCCACCACCAGCGCCGCGGCCGCCATGCCCAGCAGTTCATGGCGGCGCCAGGTCGTCTGTGCGCGCACTGTTCGCGGCCGGTCGGCCGCCGTACTCCTGGTCACGGCCATTTATTTTGCCTCACAAAAGTGGGGCAGGATGGCATCCTGCGGCCGAGTGGCACTCGGCCCCGGAGGCGCCTGAAACATCCGTGGGGCAGGCAATCGTGCCTGCAGGCCGGCTTTCCAGTCGGCCGGGCCGCCTGAAAGGCGGCCTGCAGCCAGGATTGGCTGCCCCACAGAGCGCTCGCAGCAGGTTTTCGACTGTGCCCCACCGAGCGCGCTGAGAGCTGAAAGCTGACCGTTGATAGCTTGCTGCGATGTCGCCCCGCGCCACATCAATGCTCGCTCCCATCCTTCTTCGTCGACTTATCGTGCAGCGCCTTGAACAATCCGACTATTGCCCCGAACACTCTAGCGCGCTTCTGCGCCACCGGGTCCGGCTTCTCCTGCCCCAACTCGATCTGCTGCAGCCGCGTGTTTACGCTCTCCAGGCTGGCTTGCACTTCCTTAATGCGCGCGGCGGCGTTCACCCACCCGGCGCTCTTCTCATACAAGTCCAGCGCGCGCTTGTAATCGTCGGCCGCCTGCTGGATCTGGTCCTTTTCCTGCGGCAGTCCGCGAACCGTGGCGGCATCCCACCACGTGCGATTGGCGCGGTCGCGATAGGCGTCCGCCAGTTGCGTCCGTTCGCGGTTCCCTAACTGGAATCCGTCGGTCTCCGCCTGATGAAACGCTACCGCCGCTTTATCCACGTCGCGCAGGGACAGATAGACGCGCGCCAGCCCCAGCGCGGGGTCGGGCGATTGCGGCATCAACTGCTGGGCTTCCTGAAATTCCTGCACCGCGTCATTCAATTCCGCCACGCTGTGATGCGCCGAGCCTTCTATGCGGGAGACCTGGCCTTCGCAGAGGCGCAGTTTCCCGTGTACGGCTTTATCGTCGGGCTCGGTAGAGAGGGCGTGCAGCAGCATGGTGTGGGCGCGCTGCCAATCGGCCTCGTAGACCGGCTGCGCTTCGTTATTGCGATAGGTGTCGATCACGTGGTCCGCGGCGGTCACAAATTTCTCCCGCGCTACCTTGCGCGGACCCCGCAAGAATAGAGACGAAGGATTGTCCTTGGAAAGTTCCGCCCAACGAGTCCAGATCTGGCTCGGATCGGTGAGCTGTTCGGCCACTACGTCGTGCTCGAACGCCTGCCCGCTCTGATACAGGCGGTAGTCCGAAACGCCGGCCCACGCCACGTAGACCACGCACACCCCAACCGCCGTGGCGATCGCCCGATTGACCCAGATAAACCGATCGCCCATGGGCTTCTTGGCTGGCGCAGGGGGCTCTACCTCGACCACGGCCGCCGGCGGCGCGGCAGGGTCTACCGTCCGCCGGGTTTCTTCGCCGATGGTATTCGCGGTCCGGCGCGTGTCTT
>CAZARO010000731.1:0-3765 GCA_964487165.1 uncultured Solibacteraceae bacterium
CCGATCGGCCGCAGGATGCCATCCTACCGACGAAAGGCGAAGCCGAGACGCACGCCCCACAGTCCCGGCTGAAACCGGTATGACGAACATTGCGAGGTACGGGTGTCTTCATTCTGCATTCACGGACCCGCAGGGGCCGCCTCTGACTTCAGTATCCTTCCATACCGCGGAGCGATAACCGGAGGCTCCGCCCCCGGTTAGTGCATCTTCTCCAGGAAAGTCCCCATGCTGGCGTCCACGAAGATGGAAAAGCTGGAGGTCCCGACCGAATCGCCCCAGATCACGCGCCACACCGGGTTGGTGAACTGGGTGGTCTTCTCCAATAAGAAGGAGATCGGCATGCCCGGATGTTTCTGGTCATAGTCGGCTGCCTTTGCGTCTGCCGTCTTGTACGCCGCGTCCGAATCGATGGACGCCGAGCGGAAATCGAAGGCCCCCGCACTCCCCGACCAAGCCTGGTCGCCGAGACTGAACACGCCCTGGTGCAGGTTGCCTTCCTGCTCCACCACCGAAAACGTGTAAGTCTGCGTCTTCCCCAAATTGGTGGACGCAAACGTGGCCTGCCACGCCCCGGCCTTTCCGGGAACCTCGGGCACGTCCGCCAGGTGGATGCTATTGAGCTTCAGAACCAGGGCGTCACCCGACCAGGTGCGGGCCTTCTGGTACATCTTGAAAAGGGCGGATTTTCCGGTGACCGCTTCGGCCGGCTTCTCGGGCTCCTTCTTGGCCACCGGATGCGCCGGCTCCGAGCATCCGATGTATAGCAGTGAAGAGAGGCACACCGAAAGTAACGGAATCTTCTTCATAAGGATCATCTGAACGCATTCTAACAGTCCGCGCGCCGCGTCCGGTACGGGCCTCATACCGGACCGTTCCGGCGCTTCTTTTACAGATATTCGCGGTGTGGTGTGCCATAATTGTGGGCAACTGGAGAGCAATAATGGCTCCTCAATGTCGAACACGGGGAATGGCTGCTGCTGCCGCGGCGATGTTACTCCTTCCGGCTTTCAGCCAGACTGCGCCCAGCAATCCATCCGGAGCGTCCGGCACCAGTGGCGCCACCCGCACTACGCTTCCCGCGGGCAGTACCCCAACCGGGACTAACAATTCCACCACCCCGGGGCTATCCCCGGCGGCGCAGCCGCTCCGCGTAAGCGGCCGCGTCATGATGGATGACGGCACGCCGCCCGGCTCTTCGGCCACTATCCAACGGGTGTGCAACGGCAACCCCCATGCGGAAGGCTATACCGATAACCAAGGTTACTTCTCCGTCCTGCTGGGTCAGAATCAGGACGTTATCGCAGATGCCAGCGAGACACCCAGCGCACCCGCCCGCAATTCGCTGCCATTCCCGAGTGTGGCGCTTCCCAGTCCCTCGTCGAGCACCACCGGAATCAGCCGCGGCCTCGGACTGGACAATCGTCTCTCCAACTGTGAGCTGCGCGCCCAACTGGCCGGGTACACTTCGCAAACCATCAACCTGACCTCGCGCACCTCCATGGATAGTCCGGACGTGGGTACCATCCTGCTGCATCGCATGGGCACCCCGGAGAAGGCCACGACAGTGACGGCCAGCACGCTGACGGCGTCGAAAGAGGCCCGCAAGGCCCTTCAGAAAGGTTTGGATCTGGCGAAAAAGAACAAGCCGGAGGAGGCCATCGCCAGCCTGAAGGAGGCCGTCAACGTGGATCCCGAATTTGCCTTCGCCTGGTGCGAACTCGGGAAACTGCAGTTGACTAACGACCACATTCCCGACGCGCACGAGTCTTTTGAAGCCGCCGTTAAGGCCGAACCGCGCTGGCCCGAGCCGTATCTGCACCTCGCGCTCATGGGAGTGAAAGCCCACGACTGGAGGGAGGTGGTCGAGACCACTGACCACGTCGTGCGCCTCAGCTCGTGGGAGTATCCGGGGGCGTACTTCTTCAACGCGGCGGCGAATTTCAACCTGCGGCACCTGGACCTGGCCGAGAAAAACGCGCTTCTGGCGGAGCGGCTCGATGTGCAACATGACTTCCCGCAGGTCGAGCAACTGCTGGGCACTATTTACGCGGACCGCCAAAAGTACGCCGAAGCCGCCGAAAAATTCCGCGCGTACCTGTTGATGGCGCCCAAAGCGGATGACGCTCCTTCCACGCGCCAGCAGTTAGCCGCGATGGAGAGACTGGCCGCCGAATCCTCGCAGACGGCGAAAAAAGGTCCGCAGCAGTAAGTTCGCGTACCAGAAGGCTGCGGAAAAAGATCCGCTGCAGACCGCTCCCTCGCGGTCGCGGCTCGGTAAGTTACTGCTCGCGGTCGCGGCTCGGTAAGTTACTGCTCGGGGTCGCGGCCCGGTAAGTTACTGAAGGTACGCGGCACTATTCTGAGCCGCGCGGGCATTATTCTGAGCCGCGCGCGCAAGCAAGCGGTCTTTGGCCCTTTTCCGCATCCTGCTAGCCCGGTTAGCAATCCGGCTGCCATAACCAATCCGACTCCGAAGTTTCATCCGCTATTTACACTCCTTCGGCAGAATAGGTGCATGACTTCGGTTCTTACCTCCGTCGACAGGCGCGCCAAAGGGCGCTTCGCCGTCGAAACCCCTTTGCGTTACCGCGCCGCGAACAGCCCGCTCAATGCGGCCTGGAAACACGGCTGCACGCTCAATATGAGTGCCGGCGGGGTCCTGATTCGCATACCCGAATCGCCGGCGGTGGGCGAGAAACTGGAGTTGGCGATGGACTGGAACGGCCTCTACCACGGGCGCGAAAAGATGCGCTTGTTCCTGGTGGCCGCGGTCACCCGCAGCGACCGCCGCGGTACCGCTTTGCGCATCCTGGCTAACCGCTTCCGCGACATGAGCCTTACGCGGGTCCGGCTCCGCCGCGCGGAGAAGAAGCTCGCGGTAGCGTAGGCATCCGCCACGATAGAATCGGGGCATGTACATCCGCGTGAACGGCCGCGACAACGTGGCGATTGTCGTCAGCCCCGACGGCGTCTCTCCGGGCGACGCGCTGGCCGGCGGTCTCACCCCGCGCGAGGCCATTCCGCAAGCGCACAAGATCGCGCTCACCGATCTCGGCATCGGCAATCCGGTGCTCCGCTACGGCCAGATCATCGGCCACGCCAACCGCCCCATCGCCCGCGGATCGTGGGTGCGCAAAGAACTCCTCGACCTTCCTGCTCCGCCAAGCCTCGATGACCTGCCGCTCTCGACCGCCGTCCCCGCCCCCTTGCCGCCGCTCACCAGCTTCACCTTCGAAGGCTACCGCAACCCCGATGGCAGCATCGGAACGCGCAACATCCTGGGGATCGCGACCACCGTGCAGTGCGTTGCGCCCACCGTCGATTACGCCGTGCGCCGCATCCGCGAGGAGCTGTTGCCGCGCTTCCCGAACGTCGACGACGCCATCTCCGTGACCCACTCCTACGGCTGCGGCGTGGCCATCGACGCGCCCGGCGCCGCCATTCCCATACGCACCCTGAAACACATCTCGCTGCACGCCAACCTGATGGGCGAACCGCTGCTGGTAAGTCTCGGCTGCGAAAAGCTGCAGCCCGCGCGCCTCCTGGGTGACCAGCTTGCGGTGCTGGGCGAAGCAAACGTGATCCGCCTGCAGGACCATAGCGGCTTCTCCGACATCGTCAACGCCATTCTGTACGCTGCCGAGCGCCGCCTGGAGCAGCTCAATCGCCGGCAGCGCGCCACCTGTCCCGCGGCCGGCCTGGTGGTGGGCCTGCAATGCGGCGGCAGCGATGCCTTCTCGGGCGTGACGTGCAATCCGGCAGTGG
>CAZARO010000732.1:0-3759 GCA_964487165.1 uncultured Solibacteraceae bacterium
TGCTCCACATAGCGCGGCGAATCCACCAGCCAGTTGCCGCCCGGGTGTTGCACGAAATAGCTGCTGCCGCCGAACGATTTGCGCGAGGCAAAACCGCAATACCAGACGCCCGCCGCGAGCGGCCACGGGAACTCCTCCACCGCTTCTTTGGCGCCGCCCTTGGCGGCCGCGCCGATGGATCCCGTGGGACAGGCCACCAGCGCGCGGAAGGCCGCGTGTTCCTCGCCGGTGTCGCGCGGCTGGCAGCGCACGAAGGAAAAGTCGCCCGTTTCGCCGAAAGTGGCGGGCGCAATCTGGCGGCAGGTGTCGCAATCGATGCAGGTGGAGTCCACGAAGAACGGCCCCTCCACGTTTTCCGGCAGGCGATTCGCCACGTCGGCCATGGTTTCAGCATGCCATACGCGGGGCTATACTGGAGCCGGACATTGCGCATGGCGCCCATAGAGATTTCGGATTTCGACCGCGCGGGAGTGACTCTGACGCCCGCCACGCATCCCGATTTCGACGCCCGCGCGCAAGCCATTCTGGGCGGCAACGCGGCGCCGGTGCTGGCGCTCAAGCCGAATCTGGCCATCGTTTCCAATCGCAACCCGCGCACCGTGGTAGCGTACACCGTCGCCTGGACCGTGACCCTGCGCAACCAATCGAGCGAAATCAAGCGCACGCAATTTAAGTTTCCCGACGCCGTGGCCGGCACCAGCAACGGACTGGCAGTGCTGCAGGGCCGCGAAATCATGACGGGTGGCGAGCGTCTGGTGGGCATGGGCTTCGAAGTGTGGCCACCGGAGTTCGTGAATCAGTACCGCGAACTCGGATGGGCGGAAGCTGGCCGGCTGGGTGAAGTGAAGGGCCTTCACATCGCGCTCGACGCCGTGATCTTCGACGATGGCGTCATGCTGGGGCGCGACGAATCGCGGCTGGCGGAGCACTTCATCGAGTTCGTGCACGCGAAGCAGTCGCTCTATCGCGATATCGTGGTCGGGCTGGAGATGGGCGATGGGTCGCAGGACGTGTTCGCGCCGCTGCGCGAGATTTTGGCGGCGCGGCAGCAAGCCCAGTATGCCGATCCGCTCTCGGGCTACCGCAAACAGGCGGCGGCTGAAGTGCTTGGATTTCACGATCGCGTGGTGCTGGAGGTCTTTCGCCGCACGCTGCGCCGCGAGCCATTCGTCATCAGAAGACTTTCGGAGCCGCCAGATTGATGCCCTACGAGGCCAGGCCCTGGATTACCAGCGCGGCCAGCGATTCGGCGTATTTCTGCGAGGGGAGTTCGTCTTTCACCAGGAAGCGGTAATACAGAGGTCCGTACAAGGAGTCCAGCACCAGATCCAGGTCGGCATCTTTCCGCAGTTGACCGTTGGATTGTTTTTGGCGCAGGATCTGTTTGGCCTCGGCGCGCCGCGGGTCGCTCCAGATGGTGCGGAAAGCCTCCGCCACTTCCGGATCGCAACGCGCCGCCACCAGAAACGATCGCAGCATTCGCCCGCCGCTGCCGGATAGCACGCGGGCGAAGTTCTGCACTTGCGCAGTCAGATCCCTGCGCAATGAGCCGGTGTCGTGCAGAGGCAACTGCGGCGCCACCGCCTCGCTAAAAGCTTCGATGGCGAGCGCGGCTTTGTTGGGCCACCAGCGGTACACGGTGGTCTTGCTGGCGCCGGCGCGTTCCGCGATGCCCTCCACGGTGACCTGTGCGAACGCGGTTTCCTCCATCAGGTCAAGCGCTGCTTTGAGGATCCGCATGCGCGCGCCTTCATCGCGGGGCCGGCCTCTGGCGCGCTCGTGATTTGGTGGAGTGGCCATCTCGTGCGACAATCTTGAATATACGAATTTCGAAACGCCTGTGTCCACTATTTCGGGACAGGCGATGCGCCTTATTGAGAGTGACCTGGGATGTGGATTGTCCGACTTGCGCTGGCGCGGCCTTATACGTTTATCGTCTTGGCGCTGCTGATTTTGATTTTGGCCCCGGTTGTCATTCTCCGCACCCCCACCGATATCTTCCCCAACATCGATATCCCGGTGATCGCCGCGGCGTTCAACTATATCGGTCTGAGCGCGCAGGAAATGGAACAGCGCATCACCTCCATTTATGAACGGTCGCTGACCACCACGGTCAACGATATCGAACACATCGAATCGCAGTCCATCAATGGCCGCGCAATCATCAAAATCTTTTTCCAGCCGGGCGCCGACGTGAAATCCGCTGTCGCCGAGGTGACCGCCATATCGCAGCCCATCCTGCAACAATTGCCGCCGGGAACAACCGCGCCGTTCCTGCTCACCTACAATGCCTCCAGCGTGCCCATCGTGCAACTCGGCCTGGGTGGGCGCGGGCTGAGCGAGCAGGCTCTCTTCGACTACGGCGTCAACTTCATCCGCACGCGCCTGGTGACTATCAACGGTTGCGCCATCCCCTATCCGTACGGCGGAAAACAGCGCCAGATCATGGTCGACATTGACCCCACGGCGATGCAGTCCAAGGGGCTCTCGCCGGCCGATGTCACGGCGGCCATCGCCAAGCAGAACCTCATCATCCCCGCCGGCACGTCGAAAATCGGCCAGTTCGAATACAGCGTGGATCTCAATTCCAGCCCGGCCACGGTGGAGGCGTTCAACGATTTCCCCATTAAAGTGGTGAACGGATCTCCGGTTTACATTCGCGATATCGGCCACGTGCGCGACGGCTTCGCGCCGCAGACCAACATCGTGCGGCAGGATGGCAGCCGCGCCGTGCTGCTCACCGTGATGAAGGCCGGCAATGCGTCCACGCTTTCGGTGGTGGATGGAGTTCGCAAACTGCTGCCGGTGGTGGCCGCCACTCTGCCGCAGGAATTGCGCATCCAGCCGCTGGCCGATCAATCCATTTTCGTGCGCGCTTCCATCAGCGGCGTGATCCGCGAAGCGGTGATTGCCGCGTGCCTTACCGGCCTCATGATTCTGCTGTTCCTGGGCAGTTGGCGCAGCACACTGATTATCGCGGTCTCCATCCCGCTGTCCATCCTGACGTCCATTATCGTGCTCAGCTTCCTGCATGAAACCATCAACATCATGACCTTGGGAGGCCTGGCGCTGGCGGTGGGAATCCTGGTGGACGACGCTACGGTGGAAATCGAAAACGTCAACCGCAACCTCGACCAGGGCAAGGAAATCGAGGTGGCGATTCTCGACGGCGCTTCGCAGATCGCGGTCCCGGCGCTGGTGTCCACATTCTGCATTTGCATCGTCTTCCTGCCCATGTTCTTTTTGAGCGGCGTGGCGCGCTACCTGTTCGTACCGCTGGCCGAAGCCGTGGTATTCGCCATGCTCGCGTCTTACGGGCTCTCGCGAACGCTGGTCCCCACGCTGGCGAAATACCTGCTGAAGCACCAATACCACGGGCCCAGCCGCAACCCGCTGGTGCTGCTGCAGAGGGCCTTCGAGCACGGTTTCGATCATCTGCGCGACGGTTACGCCGCCATCCTGGCGGTATTGGTACACGGCCGCCTGATCTTTGTGCCGCTCTTCCTCGTCACCTGCCTTTCCGGATTTCTGCTCTACCCATGGCTCGGCCAGGATTTCTTCCCGGCATCGGACACCGGCCAATTCAAGCTGCACTTGCGGGCGAAGACGGGAACCCGCATCGAAGAGACCGCGCGCCTCTGCGACCTGGTGGAGCAATCTATTCGACGGCAGATCCCGCGCGATCAGCTGGTCAGCGTGCTGGATGAGATCGGCCTTCCCTATAGCAGCATCAACACCATCTACAGCAATTCCGCGCCG
>CAZARO010000733.1:0-3758 GCA_964487165.1 uncultured Solibacteraceae bacterium
GGGGCCGGCGGGCCCAGAGGGCACCCCCGAGGGCGTCCGCCCCACTAATTATGCGAGTACGCGCGTATAGGGAATGTAAGTGACATTTGGCTAAAGTCTGTCCCACCGAAGCTCTCCAGATGTCCCCCGGCGGACAGTATCGCAGTTAGTACTAACTTGGCACGACTCTTATCGAATGTGAAGAGAAGCACATATCGCGAATAGTAATTGAATAGCGTAGTATGTTGTGCTACACTCCACCAAAAGCTCAGACCCGATTATACTTTCAACCCTGTAGGAGGGCCCATGCATTTCTATCGACATTGGCTTCTCTTCTGCTCAGTTCTTCCGGCAGTGACTGGGAACTGTGTAGCCCAATCAACTATGGTGCCGTGGCTTACCCGCTCGGCGGATAACTCGAGAAGCGGGTGGAATGCACAGGAGACGCAGCTGTCACAGGCTTCCGTTACATCCAAGGGTATCGTCCGGGCGACAATTATTCCGCTCGTCGGGGACGCGCGGGGCATGGAAGCGCAGCCACTCATCCTGCCGAATGTAAGTACCGATCTCGGCACCCATGACGTGATGGTGCTTCCCTCCATGGCGAACGTAGTGCGCGGAGTAGACGCCCACGATGGTTCCGGCATCTGGCAAGCCAATTTAGGCATGCCGATTACCAGTTCCACACAAATTGACTCGAAGAACATCAATCAGCACTGGGGCTGTATCTCTACCGGCGTGATTGACCCGGATACGCAGCGCTTATATCAGGTCTGCTGGGTTTCGACAGACAAATCCGGCAATCCCCTGCCCCCGCATACGACGAAGTACTTCATGTTCGTGCTGAGCGTGGCGGATGGCAGCCAGGTGGTCGCGCCCGTCGAGATCCAGGGCACCAGCGGAACGCAGAACTTCAACTCGACCATGCGCAAACAACGGTCGTCGCTTGTCGAGACCAACGTCAACGGAGTGAAAACCGTGTTCGGATGCTCGGGGACGATCTTCGAAACCGGGAACGGCGCCAACGGTTTTTGTTTTGCGTTCGATGTGGCCAGCAACCAGGTGACCACCGTCATGGCCACCACGGCTGGGGAGGGTGCGGGAATCTGGATGGGCGGACAAGGCGCGGCCGCCGATTCGAACGGCTTCCTCTACGTCCTCACCGGCAATGGCGATTTCGACGGCGCGACGCAGTGGGGCGAGTCTTTTCTGAAGCTGCAATATACGCCTCCTTCGGGCGCCACTAAAGCCACCTTGCAAGTAGCGGATCACTGGACACCGTGGACTGACTTCGGCAGAACCGGACAGAAAGAGGAGGACCTTCCCGCCAGGATGGCCGGCATGAGCGCTGCCTCGGAAGCCATCCGAAAGCCCGTAAATGGCGGCATGATGGTGTCTTTGGACAATGCAACCTTCCGGATGGCGCCGGCGGTGGCGGGCATGGGAGTGCCGGCGGTGCAGGTTGTTCCGGCGATGGCCACGGGCGGCTGGTCCGATGAGGATTGGGGATCGGCTGGTCCGGCCTGCATTTTCGCCATCAACGTCTGCATCGCCGCCGGCAAAGACGGCATCGGGTATCCCATCAATACGACGAAGCTTGGTGGAACGACTCTCGCCGACCTCGCCAACCCGAAAGCCAACTGCTTGAAACTCGCCGCGCCTCCTGTCTGGCTGACCATGAGCCCGGGCAACGTCGACCCCTGCCCGGCCGACCCTCAGACCTTGAACTTCTTTCCCAACGGCGACACCGCGCATCTCCACATGACGCCGGTGCAGTTCTTCGATCCGGTGATGAACTCGTGGACGATTTTCGCCTGGGGCGAGAATTCGCAACTCCACAAATGGGCCGTCAGTTCAACCGGAGCGCTGACCTATATCGCGCAAAGCCACGAGTTCGCCAGCGCGGACGTGCGTGGAAATCCTCCGGGCGGAATGCCGGGCGGATTTTGCTCCGGCTCGAGCAACGGAGCCGATCCCAACTCCGCGATCCTGGTCTGCACCATCCCCTACGGCGATGCCAATGCCAACGTAGTGAATGGCCGCTTGCTGGTCTACGATCCCGTACATCTCGCCGCGGACGGGTCCCTGAAGGTTCTATGGGACTCGCAGCAGTTCGCCGTCGCATTCCTGTTTAATAAATTCGACCCTCCGGTGATCGATGGAGGGCAAATCTACGTGCCGAATTATAACGGCGGAGTGGATCTCTACCGGCTGGTGCAATAGACCTCGAGCGAACTATATCAGCCCCTCCGCCCGCGCCACCTTCAGCGCTTCGATGGCCGCGCCGCGCGCGCCGGCGGTATCGCCGTTGGGCATCACGTAAATCGGAATGCCGGCCTGCTCCACGCGCTGCCCGGGCATGGCCGAGCGCGTTTCGGCGATGAACCATTCCTGAAATTCAGGTCCCGTTTCCAACGCTCCGCCACCGATAATCAGCGCGTCCGGATCGAAGGTATTGATCATTTCGTCGAAGAACAGCCCCATCCCGTGCGCCTGCACGCGGAACACGTCGCGGCACAGAGGATCGCCCTTCTCGGCCATTCCCCGCACCAGTTTGGCCGCTTTGCCGATCTCCATTTGGCCCAGTTGGTGTCCCGGATAGCGCGGCAGAAAGTAAGGCAGCAGCGTCTTCGCGATGGCGGTGAGTGAGCAGACCGATTCCAGGTCGCCCGTCCGCCCGCAGTTGCATTCCGGCTTCAGCCCCTGAGTGCCCGCGATGCTCTGGTAGGGGAGCAGCACGTGCCCTAACTCTCCCCCGAATCCCATCTTGCCTTTCAATACGTTGCCCTCGATAATGACTCCGCCGCCCAGTCCCGTGCCCACGATCGCCGAGATGGACGTGTGGCGGCTATCGTCGCCGAAGATGGAAAAATGGCCCCACAGCGCTCCCGCGTTGCCATCGTTCAGGTAGGTGACGTGCTTGCCCAGGCGAGCTTCGAGCTTCTGCCGGATATCGAATCCGGCCCAATCGGCGTGCACGAAATTCGTGGAGCCGCGCGCGCTCAGAACTCCGGTGGAACTGGCGGGGCCCGGCGTGTCCAACCCCACGGCCACCACGTCGTCCAACGGCACTCCCGCTTTTCCGGCGGCGATTTCCAGGCCTTGTTCGATCTGCGCCAGACAAACGTCCGGCCCCTGCGTGGAAAGCGCGGGGTGCTCGCACAGTCCTCCAATCAGGAACTGCTCCTGAGCGTCGATGATGGTGTAGTTGATGGCGGTCCCGCCCAGGTCCACTCCAGCGATTACTTTCACAGTCGGTTCTCCCTTTCCGGTAAGAAATCCAATTGTGGCGCATCGCGTGGGTGGAAGCCAAGTCCGATACAATGCAGTTACTCTATGCCCGCCAACGGTCCGTTCCTGATCCTCCTGACAGTGGCCGCGATTGCCTTGCTGCTCACCCTCATTCTGGCGCTGAAGCTGCATGCATTCCTGGCCCTGATGATCTCCAGCATGGCCCTCGGAGTGGCCGCCGGCATGCCTCCGGACAAGGTGCTGAAGTCCATCCAGAGCGGATTCGGAGACGCGCTGGGCTTCATCGCGGTGGTGGTCGGGCTGGGCGCCATGATCGGCCGTTTTTTGGAGCATTCCGGCGGCGGACGCGTGCTGGCCGATTGGCTGCTCGAAAAATTCGGCACGGAGCGCGCCGCCTGGGCCATCCTCGTGGCCGCGTTTCTGGTCGGACTGCCGCTGTTTTTCGAAGTGGGCTTCGTCATTCTGGCGCCGTTGGTGTGGAACCTGGCGCGCGAGACCAAACGCTCGCTGCTGTTTTACGGGCTGCC
>CAZARO010000734.1:0-3755 GCA_964487165.1 uncultured Solibacteraceae bacterium
GGGAGCGTTGAAGGCAGTAGTAGTGTCAGACACCGTCAGGGTCAGCGGTACCGATTGGCCCGAAGTGATATTCACGGGCGACGTCGTGCTTAGGGAAGAGGCGGTGGAGGCCATCCCACCCAGCAGCACGGTCACGCCGCCAACGCTGTAAACGGCGACAGCGAGGTCCGGTTTGCCGTCCCCGTTGAAATCTCCGACCGCGACTGAAAAAGGGTTGACCCCCGACGGGAACGGGCTGCCTGAAGCCGGACCGAAACCGCCCGTGCCGCTTCCCAGGAGCACCGTTACGTAATTGCACGCAGATAGGCAGGTGACCGCGAGGTCCGGAATGCCGTCCCCATTGATGTCCCCGGCCGCGACGGAACCGGGGGCGCTTCCCGCGGGGAAGGGACTGCCAGGGGCGGCGCTGAACCCGCCCGAGCCATCGCCCAGCAACACAGTGACGGTGCCGTTGTTAACAAGGTTGACGACGGCGAGATCCGGCTTTCCATCCCCGTTAAAGTCGCCGACTAGTACCGAGACTGGTTGCGTGCCCACAGCGAAAGGACTGCCGGGAGCGGGGTTGAATCCGCCGGAGCTGAAGGCTGTCCGAAGTCGAGCAGTTTGGGAGCGCTAAACGCGTCGATCGCGTCAGCTTCCGCCACGCCGCCTAACTGCACTCTACCGCGGCACTTCCACCGTTAATTGCTTGGATGCCTTGCGGCCCTTCTTGTCCATTACAGTCAGCGTGTAAGTAGTCGACTTCTCCGGGGCGACCACCCACTGGCCGTAGGGCGCGGAATCCTCGATGGTCGAAAAAACCGGGGGATCGATCGACACCGTATGCGCGTTCTCGAATTGGAAGGAGATAGTGAAGTAGTGGCGGCCCAACTCTAAAATGTGCTTCACCACCCGGAACTCGGTAATTCGGGGACGATTCGCGAGGTCGGGCTGCACCACCAGGGTGAATGCGGCGGTCGCGGTCTTCCCGTCCGCTCCTTCGGCCGTCAGGGTGTACCTGGTGTCGTGTTCCGGCGCGACCTCGGTGCATTTATTGAGCGCCGGATACATTCCGGCAAGCGGCGGATCGATGCGCACGGACTTCGCGTTGACTACGCCGTAACAGATCACCGTGCTCTGGTCTTCGGTGATGACGCCCTCGCGCGCGTAGAATTGCAGGATCTTGACGGCCGATCCGCCGTAAACTGCGGCGAGTTTGGAGTTGAATTCGGAGTCGGACTGGCTGCCCCGGTGACTGTCCCTCCAACGCTGGGTGGCGGAATGGCGCGCGAGCAGGACGTAGCCCAGATAAATCGCCGCCACAATCGCGCCAATCCGTAATGGGATTTGCGCGCGTCTCAGTAATTGCCGCTCGAGGGCAGGATACCACCGTGATGGTATCCTACGGCCGATTGGCAATCGGCCCTCCGCTGTTTCGATGGCGCCGGCCGGTTATCAGGAGTACCCTCTGGTCCCGGGTGCTGAAAGCTGATAGCTGAACACTGTCAGCTTCAATTCAAGAAATACGTTCGATACAGCGTATCCCGCTGCTTGGGCACGAAGCCTGCGTCGCGGATGATGCGGCGTAGTTCTTCTTCGCTGGCGCGGTGATGCGCACCGGCGGCCGACACCACGTTTTCTTCGATCATGATGCTGCCCACGTCGTTGCCGCCGAAGCGCAGCCCCAACTGGCAGGTCTTCAGCCCCTGCGTGACCCACGACGACTGCACGTTTTCGAAATTATCCAGGTAAATGCGCGAGATCGCCAGGGTCTGCAGATACTCCACGGCGGTCGCTTCTTCCTTTACGAAGTGGCCGAGCGAGGTATTCTCGCGCTGAAACGTCCAGGGGATGAAGGCCGTGAATCCGCCCGTCTCTTCCTGCAGATTGCGGACCAGCTCCAGATGGTTCATGCGCTGCTCAATGGTCTCGCCGCAGCCGAACATCATGGTCGCGGTAGTACGCATGCCGAGTTGGTGGGCGGTGCGGTGTACATCCACCCAATCCTGCGTGTTGCATTTCAGCCGGCTGATGCGGTGACGCACGGCATCGTCCAGAATCTCGGCGCCGCCGCCGGGGATGGAATCGAGGCCCGAATCCATGAGGCGCTTGATGGTATCCCGCAGGCTCAAGCCGCTCACATCGGCGATATTGGTCACTTCCGGGGCGGAAAGGCAATGCAGGTGGATGGGGTAACGCTGCTTGATGCTGCGGAACAGATCTTCATACCACTCGATTTTGAGATCGGGGTGCAAACCGCCCTGCATGAGCACGCCCGTACCGCCCAGGTCGAGCGTCTCCTGGATCTTGGCGAAGATGGTTTCCTTCGGCAGAATATAGCCCTCCGCGTGGCCCATGGGCCGGTAGAAAGCGCAGAAGGTGCAGTATTCCGTGCAGAAGTTGGTGTAGTTGATGTTGCGGTCGATGATATAGGAGACGACATTCTCGGGATGCCAGCGGCGGCGGACGGCGTCGGCAGCCATACCGATCCCGATAAGGTCGTCGGACGCAAACAGATCGAGCGCTTCTTGGCGAGTAATCATTGGTAACCCAGCCTGTCTCTCTACAATAGCAGAGGCGTGGGTTACCGCACGGCAGCTTAGGCGTGCAGGGCCAGTTCGCTGTCCATCGCCTGAGCGAACAGGTAGATTCCGAACAGGGGTTTGGGATCGCCTTTGCCCCAGCGGTTCACCTGCCATTTGGCGCGCAGGAACCTTACCGGGTGCTCGGTGAGATCGAGCAAAATCTGGTACGTTCCGCAGTAGAACTTTTGCGGGAAGGCCACCAGCGGCTTGATCCCCCAATCCGCGCCATCGGCGGAACCCCAGAAGGAAACGTCAATGCTTTCCTGTTCAATGATGCGGGTGAGTCCCAAAGTCAGAACCAGCGTTCCGGACTGGAGTTCGCCCAAATCGATATCGGGTGTTTGTCCGGCGTCGCGGACCGTGGTTTCCGGCAGCAAGAACTGTGGAAGCATATGGTTCTCCCTCCACGGGCAAAACTCTACCTCGTATTTAACCTCAAGAGCTGGTGTCGGGCTGACTCCAGCGTCTCATACTTTTTACAAAAACAAAAGCGTACTTGTTGGCTACCACCCGGGTTATGTGCATAGAAGCTCGATCCCGGTACGGCGGCAATCCCCACCTCATCGATCAAGTGACGCACGAAGGCTACATCGTCGGCAAATCCGAAGGCTGAGATGTCGGTCATCACATAATATGCGCCGCGCGGCGAAAAGCATCGAAATCCGGCTGATTCCAGGCTCGTTACGATGTGATCGCGACGGCTCGCATACTCTGTGCCGAGTCCCCGGTAATATTCGTCCGGCAGACTCAAAGCTACCACCCCCGCTGCCTGCAGCGGCGCGGCGGCCCCAACCGTGAGAAAATCGTGCACCTTGCGGATGGAATTGCTCAAATCGGGAGGCGCCAGCACCCAACCGACACGCCAGCCGGTCACCGCATATGTCTTACTCATGCTGTTCACCAGGATCGACCGCTCCCGCATGCCAGGCAGGGAGGCGATGGGCTCGTGGACCGCGCCATCATAAAGGATATGCTCGTAGATCTCGTCGGTAATGGCGAGCGCGTCGAATTCCTGGCAAAGCGCGGCGATTTGCTCCAGTTCCTTCCGGGAAAATACCTTACCGGTGGGATTATTAGGGCTGTTGAGAATGATCGCTCGGGTCCGCGGGTTGAAGGCGCGGCGCAATTCGTCGGGGTCGAAGTGCCAGTCGGGAGCATGCAGGGTGACATAGCGCGTCTCGGCGCCGCAAA
>CAZARO010000735.1:0-3750 GCA_964487165.1 uncultured Solibacteraceae bacterium
GTGTATCGACGATGTCAGCCGCGTGCTGGGATGCCAGCCGGGCGCGGCCAAGCACAGCGTGTTCCGCGCGGTGCAGAAATTGCGGCGGGCGCTGGAGCCCGTGGTGAGTGCGGCCCGATGATGAACCATTTGAGCGAAGAAGAACTGATCCTGCATTACTACAGCGAAGAGGCCGATGCCTTCGCCGCCGAGCAGCACCTGGACCAGTGCGACGATTGCCGGGCGCACTACGCTTCCTTGCAGCGCGTGCTCAACGTGGTGGATTCCCTGCCCGTGCCGGTGCGCTGCGAGGAGTACGGCGGCGAAGTCTGGCGGCGCATCGAAGGCCATCTGCCGTCCCGCCGCCGCTGGTGGAGTTTCGAAGGCTCATGGCGCTGGGCCGGCGCTGCGGCGGCCCTGGCGTCGCTGGTGGTGGTGGCGTTTCTGGCCGGCCGCATGTTCCCGAGAGTCCGTTCGAAAACTGCGCCGCTGGCGGAGGTGGAGACCATCGCCGATCGGCAAGCCAACGACCGCGTCCTGCTGGTGGCGGTGGGCGATCTGCTGGAGCGTTCGCAGATGGTGCTGATCGAGCTGAATCACGCCACTCCTTCGGACAAGTTGGACATTTCAGCCGAGCAGGAGCGCGCCGCCGACCTGGCCAGCGAGAACCGCCTGTATCGCCAGACGGCCTTGACGACCGGGAAGACGGCCATGGCGGGAGTGCTGGACGACCTGGAGCGCGTGCTGGTGGATATTTCGCACGAGCCCTCGCAACTGGCGCCCGCGGAATTGGAGAGCTTGCAGCGCCGCATGGAAGCGGCGGGGATTCTTTTCAAGATTCGAGTTTTGGGGACGACTGTAAAACAACAGAAGGAACCGGCGGGACCCGTGGGGCGGCCTGGCCGGGAGAAATTGTAAGGGGATTGAAGAACCTATGAAGACGTTTCGCACTTTGACGACCATCGGCGGCGTGATGCTCGCCGCCTCTCTCGCTCTGGCGCAGGAAGCGCCACCAGCTCCACCCGCGCCGCCAGTTCCACCGGCGCCCATGGCCGCTCCGGCCCCGCGGCCTATGCCCATGCCGACGCCGGCGATCGCGCCCATGGCTCCGAGGGCGCCTATGCCTATGGCGCTCCTGTCTGCCGACATGCTGGACCAGGATCCGCCGATTCCGCCCCTGCCACCGATGCCGCCGATGCCGGCGATCGCTCCTGTGGACGCGGTCCAGATGGCACAGGACGTTCTGAGTCAGGTGCCTGACGTGGACATCCAGTTAGACAAAGTCCGAGGCCAGTTGGACAACCTGAATCTCAACTTCCAGTTGCAGGATGATATTCAAGACAAGATTCAGGGCAAGATTCAAGACCAGGTGGCCAAAGCCCAGGAGAAGATGGCCGAAGTTTACGCCAAGTCGGCCCAGAGGTACAGCTCTGACGCTCTGGGCAAATCCCTGGCCATGCAGCAGCGCGTCTTCGTCGGCGGCCCGCGAGGCAGCGATGACTCCATGTACCAGAACGGACTGACCGCCATCAACAATCACCAGTACGACCAGGCGCTCTCGGAATTCAACAACGTGGTAGCGCATGCGGGCACGCGGGCCGAAGGCGCTCTGTACTGGAAAGCTTACGTGCTCAACAAACTGGGCCGCTCGGCAGACGCCCAGGCCGCCATCGACACGCTGCGCAAGACGTATCCCGGCAGCCGCTGGCTGGACGATGCCAAAGCGCTCGAGCTGGAGGTCAAGCAGAGCAAAGGACCGGTCTCTCCCGACAGTGAAACCGATGAAGAGATCAAAGTGTTGGCGCTCAACGGCCTGATGCAGTCGGACCCCGAGAAGGCGCTGCCCCAGGTGGAGAACCTGCTCAAAGGCGCACACTCGCCCAAGTTGAAGCGCCAGGCGCTGTATGTGATCGCGGAAAACAATACTCCCAAGGCGCAGCAAATGCTCGAGCAGATTGCGCGCGGCGGCAATCCGGACCTGCAGGTGAGAGCCATTCAATTCATGAGCGAGCGGCGGAATCCTAACACTCCGCAGATCCTGCTCGAGATTTACACGTCCACCAGCGACCCCACGGTGAAACGGGCCATCCTGGACACTTTCACGAATAATCGCGATAAGGATCGCCTGCTTCAGGTTCTCCGCAGCGAAAAGGATGGGAACATGCGCCGGCAAGCCATCGACAAGCTCGGCGACGTGGATGGCCAGCCGGAACTGTGGCAGATCTACCAGACCGAAACTACCCCCGAGGGCAAGATCGCCGTTCTGAATGCCATGCAGCGCAACGGCAACCTCGAAAAGCTGGCGGAAGTGGTACGCACCGACAAGGATCTCAGGGTTCGCCAGAAAGCCATCGAGGTCATCTCTACCCAGGAAGCCGGCTCGCCCAACGACACCCTGGTGGCGCTCTATAGCAGCGAGCAGGACGAGAAAGTAAAGAACACCATCATCGATCACCTGGCGTTCCGGCGCGGCGACTGCAAGCCGCTGGTGGACGTGGCGAAGGCCGAGAAGGATATCCATATGAAGCTGCGCATTGTGGAGCGGCTTTCTAACCTTGCCAAGTCCTGCCAGGCCGCCACGGATTACCTCACGGAGCTGCTCAACAGATGAAACCCGCGCTCTGTTTGCTGGCGGCGCTGCCGCTGGTTGTCCGGATAATGCCGGCCCAGCCCAAGCTGCTGGTCAACGCCAAAGTGGACACCCGGTCCGCCGCCGCCGGCCTGGAGCGCGAATTCCACGCGCTCCTCACGGCGCCACCGCAGCCAGCCTGGATCGCCTACCAGGTGCCGGCGGTTCGCGGCGCGGAAATGGGCTGCGAATACGTCCGCGACGGCTCTTCCACGGCGGGCATCGTACACCTGGAACCGCCCGATCACGCCGTAATTCTCTTCCGCGTGGAAGGCAATACGGTGGGCAAGCTGCGCAGTCTCTCTCCGGATTGCGAGATTGATGCCGGCGGGCTTCCGGTACACTGGCTCACCGACGTAGTCCCGGCGCAGAGCATCGCGCTGCTGGCGACCTACGTGCCGCAGCGTGAGCTCGATTCGAACGGCGCGCTGAGCGCCATCGCGGCGCATGCCGACGCCGCCGCGGACCCGGTGCTTGACCGCTACCTGGCGGCCAACCAACCCGAGTGGGTGCGTAAGCGGGCCGCTTCGCTGGAGGGTGCCGAGCGCGGCCTTCATGGCATCGAGATGCTTAAGAACGTGATCGCCGGCGATATGAGCGAAGCGGTGAAGCAGAGCGCCATCTCGGGCCTGGCGCGCAATAAGGAGCCGGGTGCGTTGGAGTTGCTGATCGCGACGGCGCGGACCGATCGGGATTCCCGAACGCGGTCGCAGGCGATTTCGGCGTTAAATCGCAAACAGGGGCAAGCGGTGCTCGACACCATCAACGCCGCTATCGCGAGCGACCCGGACGTCCAGGTACGGAGGCGGGCGGTGGACGCTCTGGCTTCTATGTCCGATGGCGCCGGCATCCCAGCGCTGATTCAACTGGTGAAGACCTCGAAGGATGTGGACGTGCGCAAGCAGGCTATGAATAGGCTGCAGAACTCGCACGACGCTCGGGCGGAGGCGTTCTTCGAAGAAGTGCTGAAGTAAGTTTCCGAGCAGAGTTGTTGATTTCCGGTTTGACACACGGCGTCTCATGTGGGGCAGGATGGCATCCTGCGGCCGATTGGCAATCGGCCTTCCGGTTTATCGATGCTAGCGACCAGGCGGGTTGCCAGGGGTACCCTCTGGGTCCCGCAGGTTGCCAACCTGCCCCAC
>CAZARO010000736.1:0-3739 GCA_964487165.1 uncultured Solibacteraceae bacterium
TATAGATGATGCCGGGGCTGGTGAGGACGATGGATTGCTTTTCGGGATCGCGGCCCAGGCCTTCGCGGGTGTCGATCCGGCCGCCGGTGCCGAAATCGGAGATGGGTTTACCGGTGCGGGCGTCGAGCGCGTAGAGGTAGCTTTGGACGGCGACGAAAAGGCGCGGTGCTTTGCCGTCCGTCCAGTAGACCACGGAACGGTTCGGGCCCCGGCCGGCGATACCGGAATCGAAGGTCCACAGCAGCTTTCCGGTGGCGCCGTCGAGCGCGATGGCTTTGTGCCGCGGCGTCACCCCGTAGAGCACGCCGTCCACCAGGATGGGCTGGGTTTGCGGATCGCCGGCGCCGTCGGCCGTATCGTAGCTCCAGGCCACGGCGAGCTGCTTCACGTTGGTGCGGTTGATCTGCTTGAGGTCGGAGTAGCGGGTGCCGGCGGGACCGCCGCCATACGCTGGCCAATCGTGTTCGGCGGCGAAAAGCACGGAAAAGGAGGCGAGAAGCAGCAGGATTCGCATGGACCCTGACATTCTATCGCATGGCTCCGGCGATTCCAGGCTGCGCCATTGCAGGCAGAGCTCGGCCCGCAGCGCGAAATGCCCCAATAGTGTCATTGACGGCGCCGGTCTTCCTGATGGAGAATGAAACAGATGTATCGCCGCGAGGGGAAGTCGCTACGAGTGTGCCGGTCCATGTTGGTGGCGGCTGCGCTTGCCGCGCTGTCGTCGCTCGCCCCCGCACAAACTCCCGCAGTTAATCCAGCTGAATTCACCGAGCAGTATTGCCTGGCTTGCCACGATGACACCAGCAAAGTAGCCGGCATTTCCTTCGAGAACATCGACTGGAACAATCCCGGAAAGAGCGCCGAGACCCTGGAGAAAGCCGTGCGCAAGGTAGGTACAGGCGAAATGCCCCCCGCCGGCATGCCCCATCCGAGCGCGTCCGCGGCGGCAGCTTTCACCGGCTGGCTGGTGGATTCTCTCGACAAATACTCGGCCGCCCATCCCAACCCGGGGCGCCCGGCCATCCACCGTCTGAACCGCGCCGAGTACAGCAACGCCATTCGCGATCTACTGGCGCTCGATACCAAGCCGGGTGCATTGCTCCCGGTGGACGATTCCGGCTACGGCTTCGACAATATCGGCGACGTGCTGTCGTTCTCGCCGTCGCTGCTGGAGCGCTATCTTTCGGTGGCGCGGCGAGTGAGCCGGACGGCGGTCGGCGACCTTTCTCTGAAGCCTTCGGACGAAGAATTCTTGAACCCCATGAAGAGCGCGAAGGACCGCGTGAGCGACGACCTTCCGTTCGATTCGGCCGGCGGAATGTCCATCCGCTACTACTTTCCGGTGGACGCCGAGTACGTCATCCGTATCAAAATGCCGGGCGAGAATGGCGCCGTGCATGAGTTGCGCATGCCCATCCACGCCGGACTGCGGACGGTGGGCGCGACGTTCCCGAAACAGTCGGTGAAACCCGAAGTGGTCCCCAACGGCCGCCGCGGCCCTGCCCCTTCTGGCGGAGGCGGCGTGGGAGCGGGCCGGGGAGCGCCGCCGCCCCCACCGAAGGAGCACCTTGACCTTCGCCTGGATGGCGCGCGCGTAAAGACTTTCGAGGTCGCCGGCGGCAGCACTCCGCAGGTGGACCGCATCGTCATTTCGGGCCCTTACAAGATAACCGGGCGCGGCGATACTCCCAGCCGCGAGCGGATTTTCGTGTGCCACCCGTCCGGCGCCGCGGATGAATTGCCGTGTGCCAGGACCATCCTTTCGAAGTTGGCCCGCCGGGCGTTCCGCCGCACAGTGACCGACGCCGACGTGAAGCCGCTGCTCGCCTTTTACCAGCGCGGCCGCGCGGAAGGCGATTTCGACCACGGCATCGAAAAAGCGC
Source organism: uncultured Solibacteraceae bacterium (assembly GCA_964487165.1). Taxonomy (GTDB): domain Bacteria; phylum Acidobacteriota; class Terriglobia; order Bryobacterales; family Bryobacteraceae; genus PALSA-129. Next base: position 1,884 of record CAZARO010000736.1, read on the forward strand.
TCACCGCCATGCTGGTGTCGCCGGACTTCCTGTTCCGCGCGGAGCACGATCCGAAAGGATCGGCGGCGGGCACGGTATACCGGCTCAACGATTTCGCGCTGGCCTCGCGGCTTTCCTTTTTCCTGTGGAGCACCATTCCCGACGACCAGTTGCTGGATCTCGCCGAGCAGGGCAAACTGAAAGACCCCACGGTGCTGCAGCAGCAGGTCGCGCGCATGCTGGACGACCCCAAGTCGCAATCCCTGGTGGACAATTTCGCGGGGCAGTGGCTGTATCTGCGCAATTTGCAGTTGTCGAGGCCCGATCCCGACGAGTTTCCGGAATTCGACGAGAGTTTGCGGCAGGCCTTCCGCACGGAAACATCGCTCTTTTTCCAGAACGTTTTTCGCGAAGACCACAGCGTGCTGGAGCTGCTGGACGCCAATTACACCTTCCTCAATCAGCGCCTGGCGGAGCATTATGGGATTGCCAATGTGTACGGTCCGCAGTTCCGCAAGGTGACGCTGACGAACCCGAGTCGCGGCGGGCTGCTGGGGCAGGGAAGCGTGCTGACCGTGACGTCGTACCCCAACCGCACGTCCGTGGTGCAGCGCGGAAAATGGATTTTGGAAACGCTGCTCGGTACGCCGCCTCCGCCTCCGCCGGCAGTGGTGCCGGAGCTGGTGCCGCACGGCAAGGATGGCCGAAAGCTCACCATGCGCGAGCAGATGGAGCAGCACCGTGCCGACCCGGTATGCGCCTCCTGCCACCGCCGCATGGATCCGCTGGGATTTGCGCTGGAGAATTACGACGGCGTGGGCCGATGGCGCGACAAGGATTCCGGCAACGCGATTGACGCGTCAGGCAAGCTGCCCGATGGGTCCGCCTTCGTGGGCCCGGCGGAATTGAAGAAGATTCTGGTGACCAGGGAGAAGGACGAGTTCATCTCGACCGCCACCGAAAAGCTTTTGCTGTACGCCTTGGGCCGCGGGCTGGAATATTACGACCAGCCGGCAGTACGGGCGATTTCGCGGCAGGCCGCGAAGGACGATTACCGCATGTCGGCGCTGATTACCGCCATCGTGAAGAGCACGCCATTTGAAATGAGGAGGACTCCGGACCAATGAACTACATCACCAGGAAGCACCTTTCGCGCCGTACCCTGCTGCGCGGGGTGGGCACTGCGCTCGCTCTGCCATGGCTCGATTCCATGATGCCGGCCATGAAGGCCGCCAAGAATACGGCCGCCGCGCCGGCAGTCCGGCTGGCGTTCCTGTACGTTCCGAACGGAATCATTCCGGGGAACTGGACGCCGACGGCGGTGGGCGCCGACTTCGAGTTCGCGCGCACTATGAAGCCGCTGGAGCCGCTCCGCGAACATTTGCTGGTGATGTCCGGACTGGCGCAGATCAACGGGCGCGCGCTGGGCGACGGAGCCGGCGACCACGCCCGCGCGGGAGCCACCTGGCTCACCGGCGTACACCCTAAAAAGACCGAAGGCGCGGGCATCCACGCGGGCATTTCCGCCGACCAGATCGCCGCTAAGGAATTCGGCAAGAGCACGCAATTCGCGTCGCTCGAGATCGGCCTCGATTCGCCTACTCTGGCCGGCGGCTGCGACTCGGGTTACAGCTGCGCCTACAGCAATACCATCTCCTGGCGCGGCCCCACCACGCCGCTGCCCATGGAAATCAATCCCCGCGCGTTGTTCGAACGGCTGTTCGGCGAAGGCGACAGCACCGATCCCAAGGCGCGCATGGCGGCGCTGAAAGACCAGGGCAGTCTTCTCGACTACATCACCGGCGATATCGACCGGATGGAAAACAGCCTGGGCCCGCGCGATCGCGGCAAGCTGACGGAATACCTGGACTCGATCA
>CAZARO010000737.1:0-3739 GCA_964487165.1 uncultured Solibacteraceae bacterium
CGGCGTCCATGCTGATGGCGGCTTCGTTCCACATGCCCACGATGCTGAAAATGTGCCCGGGCATATGCAGCGCATGTCCGATGGCGGGGACGATGTCGCCGTAGCGGCGGGCGCTTTCCAGGGCCTGCTCGGGCTCGTGGTAGTCCCAGTTGTGGATGCGGTAATGGTGCGCCCCGGGGTGGTCGGGCTGCTTGGCCAGAATTTCGCGGATCATCAGCTCCGTGCCGTAGCGGTCGCTGCCCATGGTGCTGAGGGCCAGCAGCGCGCGCGCCTCCATGTCCTCGGGGTAGCGGACGCACAGCGTTTCCAGAATCTTCTTGGCCTTTTCGTTGTCGCCGTCTTTACCCGTGAGCGGGTCGGTCATGACCTGCGCGGCCATGGAGTCGATATAGAGCTGCTCGCGCGGGCTCACCTTATCTTTGCGCTTGAGGGCCTCGCGGATCATATCGGCGGGCCGGCCGTTGCCGCCGAGGCCGCGAATCTGGCTGGCGCGGGCGAGTCCCCAATACGCCATGGCATTGTCGGGCTCGAGCTTGAGACACCAGCGGAACGAGCGCTCGGCTTCGTAGTCCCAGAAGGAATGCAGCAGCGCGTTGCCCTGGTCGAACCACTTCTGCACCTCGGGATTCTTGGTGGTGATGGGAAAGTGCGCCACGCCGATTCCGTCGATGACCCACGGCTTTTCGCGCGGCCCCACGTCAAAGGCTTCCCCATGCGAAGAGTGGCCGAGTTTGCCAAGAATCGTGGAGTCAGGTTGGAAGGCGGCAAGCGGAGCGACGGCCAGCAGGCCGAGGAATAAAGATCGAAGTGTCAACGGAGTCCCCCCTCCGATGAAGTATAGCAGCGGTGGCCCGACGGCCACGGGTTAGCATCAAGCCGCACCGGCTTATTTCTTCAACTCAGCCTGCCAGTTCATCAGCACCGTAAACGGCGCCGGGCCGTTCTTAAACGCCAGCTTGAGGAAACGCTTGCCGTCCGAAGCGGGAAGAAAGTTGACGCCCCCAAGCTCCTTCGTTGTGAAAACTCCGAGGGCATGGGGCACCCCGTGCCGGAACGATGGATTCGTTGCGATATCTACCGCCATTACCCGTCCATCCGTCAGGGAACGGTAATAGAGTTCCCGGCCATCACCGCGCCAGTGCGGTTCCGCCGCGGATCCGCTGGAAATTTGCCACCTGCCGCCCGCATCCAAGCCCGTCCCGGTTCGGCTCATGGAAAATGATCGCACATACACTTCGAATTGGCCCGACTCATTCGAGGTGTAGGCCACCCAGTGGCCGTCTGGAGAGAAGCGAGCTGAAAACTCCTCGAACTCCGTGTTCAGGAAGGGAACCGGCTTCTCTTTACCTTCCAGCGCGAGCACCCAAATGTCGTGCCGGGTTTTCGGATTAATCGCCGAATAAGTCAGAAAACGTTCGTCGTGTGACCAACTCTCGGGGAATTTATTGTCACTGGACTTGAACAGGAGCTCCTCGTCTCTCGCTCCGTTCGCCGGCTTTTGGTACAGGTTATACGCCCCATCCCGGTCGGACGTAAAGATAATGCGGCTCCCGTCCGCCGACCAGACCGGATATGTGTCGCTCGTCACACCGAAGGTTAACCGTGTGGCAGCGCCATGATCGGTATCGAGCAACCAAATATTTGCGCCTTTTCCGCTCTTCCTGCTCACCGCCACCTCCGTTCCGTCCGGCGAGAGCGCCATCCCTCCGTAGTCACCGGGCTCCCCGACTGTCCCTAGTACTTTGCCCTCCCGGTCGTACCAGGTGAATTGCTGTTCTGCCGCGGTACTGTGACGATACACCAGGACGTCATTGTTCGAGGCCGAAAAGCCAACACCGGCTAAGGGGCCATTACTCATCTGCTCCGCCACGGGCGAGGCCTCCCCTTTCAACGCCATCCGGCGGTTGTCGAAGGGCTGAGCCATCAGGGTGCCTTCGGACACGAACAGCAGGTACCCGGTGCTCGGATCAGCCGAGAGCGTAAAACCTGGTGCCCAATTGCTGGCCACCAACGGTTCGGAACTTTGTTGTTCCGGTCTTGCATCAACGGAGCCGAGATAAATGGCGCTCTTCCCCTCGTCGGAAGACTGGCGAATGTAGACGAAATGACGCCCATCCGGCAAGAACTTAGGACCCCAATGCTGGTTTTCGTGGCGCGCGGGATCCAAAGCAGTAAGCTGGACCGCAATACCGCCGGAGGCCGGCACACGGAATAATCCGGCCGAAAGCGCCGACACGGAATACGCAGTAACGGTAAGCGGACGTTGGGCGAAGACGATCACGCCGTCTTCGTTCCAAGTGCCCCCTCCCCAACCGTCGCGGATTTCCGCCACCGTCTGCGGGGGACCGCCAGTCGCCGGAATCTTCTTGAGGTTGCCGCGAGTTGGATAGGCGATGAAGCGGCTGTCCGGGGACCAAAAACATGTTCCGCCCGCGCGATCCAAATCGCGAGATTCTCCCGACTCGAAGGAGTGAACCCACAGACGGCCTTCTAACGTCGTATAGGCCAACTTCCGACCATCGGGTGAAAGGCAAAAGTTTCCGCCTTCCGGCGCTGGGAGGTCAAATCGCATAATGGCTGGCGGAGGGAGCGGTTTCTCGCGGAAGTGCAGGAATGCGACGGTGGCGAAACCCATGGCGGCGATTGCCGCGAAGCCCCACGCCGGCCAGGGGCGACGTTTCGGCGCGACTTCCTCTGGTTGGTCGTCCTCCAGAACGATGCGTGCTTCGCCCATATCGCGCAGGCGGCGCTTCGTATCTCTATCCAGACAGCGCCGAAGCAGCCTGCGTACCTCAGCGGGGGTTTCCAAGGGCAACTCGTTCCACTGCGGCTCGTCCCGGGCGACTGCGGCCAGGGTCTCCAGCGTGGTCTTCCGCGCATAGAGCTGCCGCCCGGACAGTATCTCGAACAACACCACGCCGAAAGCCCAGATGTCGCCCCGGCGGTCGACCGCCAGGCCCGCAGCCTGCTCCGGCGCCATATACGCGGGAGTGCCCATGATGACCCCGGTGCGGGTCTGCGTCTCGGCTGGCGTCTCCTTCGTTGCTCCTTCCGTTACGACCGTCTTCGCCAGACCGAAATCCAGCACTTTCGCCACGCCATCGGGACGCAATTTCACATTGGCCGGCTTCAAATCGCGATGTACCACGCCTTGTTCGTGCGCGTATTCCAGCGCTTCGGCCATCTGCCGCGCGATCGTCAGAGCTTCCGGGATAGGAATGCGGCCCTTGGCCATCCGCTCGGCCAGGCTGACGCCTTCCACCAGCTCCATGGCGATGGCGCACTGGCCGCCCGATTCTTCCAGGCCATAGACGGCCGCGATGTGCGGGTGATTGAGCGAAGCCAGCACGCGCGCCTCGCGCTGGAATCGCGCCATCCAGTTGGGATCGGATGCATACTCCTGCGCCACCACCTTGAGCGCCACTTCGCGATGGAGCTTGGTGTCGGTGGCGCGGAAGACCTCGCCCATGCCGCCTTCTCCCAGTTTCGAAACGATGCGGTAGACGCCCATCTGCGAACCCGCGGCAATCGTCGATGGCGGCGCGACGTGCCGCCACGCTGGAACTTCCAGCAGCTTATCCGCCTCGCCTTCGTGGGCCAGTAGGGATTCCACCTCGCGGCGCAGTTCCGGGTCGTTGGCGCAGGCTTGCGCGAGAAGTGCGGCGCGCTCGGGGATAGGCCGCTCCATGGCGGCGTGATAGCAGTCCTCGATCTGTTTCCAGCGGTCCGCGTTCACAGG
>CAZARO010000738.1:0-3737 GCA_964487165.1 uncultured Solibacteraceae bacterium
GGCGCCGTTCAAACGCACGGCGGAATGTACCGCCGCCGCGGAAAAAGTGAAGCTGACCACCTTGATGCCCGCGGTCAGAAATAAATCCAGGTAGTGCTGAACCGTGGAACGCCGCGTAATGCCCACTAGCACCGCGCCGTAGGCCAGCGGCGACCATCCCCACGACACTTCGTCTTCGCCGTAGGGGTGCAGCGAGTCCAACTGAAAGCGAATGGCGCCGTCTATGTCTCTCCCGCTGACGCCGGGCAGCGACAGGTGGCGCACAATCACGTCGCGCCGCGGCAGCAGAACGGTGGCGCTCACGTGGCTCAGCCCCAGCGCGCTCAGGAATCGCGCGTACTCCGCGCCCCACTCCGCCGCCGGCCGGGTGGCGAAATCGGCGATGCTCAGGCGGCCCAGCACCTTGACGCCGTTAGGGCGGACACGCGCGGCCACCACTTCCAGATGGCTTGGGGAGATCTCGATGCCCACGCCCGAGCCGAACTGCAGAAACTTGCGCCAGTCGCGCTTGTTCCAATCCTTGGAGAGGGAGATTTCCACGGGCATGGGCTAATAACTCCAGGCGGTGTCGTACCACCGCAAAACGTAGAAGGGGCTCTCGGAGCCGTAGGGCACGTACTTCACCTGCGCGCCCACGGTGCGGCGCATATCGGAGAGCTGCCCGTTGGACAGGCGCAGGCGCGCCGTGGCACGAAACGTAATAATGGCGTTCCCTCCCGCCTGCAGCCCCGTTCCGGCGCCCAAGGATTGCGCCACTCCGAGCATGTTCCCGCCACCCGCGGCACGCTGCGCAGCAATGGCCGCGATGGCGTCGGGGTTCACTCCGGCGGCCGCCAGCACGGCCAGCTCGGCGGTGTTGACGTCCACCCCGCCGCCGGGCGAGCCGTAAACCGTCAGGCAATCGTTCAGGCCGGCGTGCCGTACCAGCGGATTCGTGCCGGCATCGCCATTGCCCGCCGCGACCCAGGTTCCGTAAAAGATATCGGGGGTAACGCCTCTCACTGAAAGCAATTCCTCAATCTCTTGAAAAGACGCATGGGGCGACTGAAAAGACGGAGTCAGGGAGAGATAGTAGTTGTCGAACGGACTGCCGCCGGCGCCGGGACTGCGCCAGTCGATGATGCCGGCCACGATGGTGGAGGCCCGCGCCGGCTCCACGCCCAGGGCCGACATGAGCGAAGACAACTGATCCGCGGACACGCGATTCACGTTCAGCTTGGCGGCCTCGGGGATGATCTCCACGTGCGCCGTCCCGCTGGGAAATTCGTAATTGATGGAAGTGGCGCCTTTGGGAATGAGATTGGCGCCCTGGGAGGCGGTCCAGAGCAGCTCCACGGTGGCCTTTTCCACGCCCGCGGACGCCAGGTAGTAGCTGCGCAGATCGTCCATGGCCGTAGCGGTGCGGGCAGTTTCTCCGCGGACGGTGACGGACATGGCGAACGCGATGGCGCTCAGCGCCGCGGAGAGCCACAGCACCGCAAGCAGTGCGCTGCCGCGGTTGTGCGACCGCTCCCTCACGGTCGCGGCTCTGTAGGTTTCGGCGAGTTTCTGAGCCGCGACCGTGAGGGAGCGGTTTCCAGTCTCAGTAGTCATCGGTGTACACCTTGTCCGGGTCGCGGCGAATGTGCAAGGGCGCCGTCACGCCGATGGGCTGCAGGCGGGAAGGGTCGGCGCTATCGGGCGCCATCTCGATGCGCACCGCCAGCGGCCATCCTTTGGCCGCCCAGTTGGGTTGCCAGCTGGGCGGATCGTAGATGTTGTACATGGACGGGGGCGTGTAGTAGGAAAAGCGGCAGAAGGCCAGCTTGTCGGCCAGCACAAACGTCTGTGGACCCGCCGGTGTGGCGATCATCTGGGCCAGCCGGGAAATGGTATTCGGGGGGGTAAAGGTGCCGGCGCAATACTGGCCGGCGCCGCGCGCTCCGGTATAAGGAATCTCGTTGACCACCAGGCGAACTCCGCCGTCGTCGCCGGGGATGACGAAAAGCTGCAGGAGCTGCGGCTGCCCGCGCCAGCCCTGCTGGAGCGAAAACGTGGAGACCATCCACAGGCTGTTGGCCGCGCCCTGAAACAGCACCGCGCGCGTTCCGGTGCCGCCTTGCGAATTAGCGCCGCACAACACGAAGGCCGGCACCATGCCTTCCAGTTCCTGCTGCACGATGCGCTGCGCTCCGGCCACGCGGCGGTTATCCATCAGCTTGGTTTCCGTCTTGGCGTAGGCCGCCAGCCCCACACGCATGGCCATGACCATCCCCAGGGAAAGCAGGCTGAGGAGGGTGACGGCCACCAGCAGCTCGATGAGCGTAACGCCGGCCTCCCGCCGCTTCATAGATCCCCCTGCCGCAGGATGTGGGTGCGATAGGACTCCAGCGTGAAGGTGCGCTTCTGGTCGCCGGCCATCCACCAGACCTGAAGCTCGATGTGCTGCAGGCACGGCTGGCCGATCATGGGAGTTGGCGGCATTTCGGCTGTCGTCAGGCGCGCCTGCCAGCCGGCTTCGACGCCGCCGGTCTGGATGGGATCGAAGGTGCCGCTCCGTACCTGGCCGGGCGGCATGGTGGCGTCGGCCATGAGGTCGTTCATGCGCAGCCGCGCCAGTTGCGCCGCGCGATCGTAGTCGCGCAGCCGGGAGGCATTGCGGGTGGCGCCGGCGATTCCGGCCAGCAGGCCCACGATGGCGACGGCCATGATGGTGGAAGCCACCAGCATCTCGAGCAGCGTGAATCCGCGTTTTCCGCTCACTTGGGTTCGCCGATTTCCACCCGCGGAAAGCCGGTCATGGGGTCGAGCCGCACGGTGCGGCGGCCGCCATGCTGGTTGCCGAGTTGGATGGCCACCGAGGGCACCGCGCCTCCGGGCATGAAAAGCCATCGGCTGACGCCTTCGGCATCTTCCGAGGGCAGTGCCGAGATGGGCGTCATGGTGATGCCGTCGGGGAGCGTATATTCGTGCTCGGAGCCCGGATCGGTGGAGATAAACTGCAGGGTTTTCGCGGAGATGACCAGTTCGACGGGCCGCTCGCGCCGCTCCGCGTGGGTGGAAGCGGAGTTTAGAAAGGCCGCTACGGAACTGGTCGCGGTCGCCAGGCGGACGGCGTCGATGCCGGCCGAGACGGAGGGCGTGCTGATGGTGGCGATCACCGCGATGATCATGATCACCACCATCATCTCGATGAGCGTGACGCCGCTTGTGGGGCACGGTCGAAAACCTGCTGTGGTGCTCTGTGGGGCAGCCAATCCTGGCTGCAGGCCGCCTTTCAGGCGGCCCGGCCGGCTAGAAAGCCGGCCTGCAGGCACGATTGCCTGCCCCACGACAGATTTCGTTCCCCTAGGAGGCCCGAATGGCCATGCCCGACAAGACGGTATCCCGCGCGCCGGTTGGCAACCGGCGCTGGGCGGATTGCCAATCCGCCGCAGGTTGCCAACCTGCCCCACTTTGCCACCGTGCCCGACTTTGCCAGCCTGCCCCACCTTAATGATTTGTCCAGCTGCAGATGTCGGCCGCAAATCCTTCTCCGCCGGGTTGTCCGTCCTGCCCCATGCTACAGATGTCCGGGCTATCGCCATGCTCCCCGGGGAAGTGGTAGGTATAATCGTGGCCCCAGGGATCTTTGGGGATGTCCTTTTCGATATACGGCCCGTTCCACTGGATGGCATCGGCCGGTTTCATGCGCAGCGCCTCCAGACCCTGTTCGGTGGTCGGAAAGAGACCGGTATCCAGTTTGTAAGTGCCCAGCG
>CAZARO010000739.1:0-3726 GCA_964487165.1 uncultured Solibacteraceae bacterium
TCCGCCCCCATTTTCCAGGACCTCGACCGGCACCTCGCGCCACCTGCAGAGCCCGCACCGCCTCCTCCGGCAGCCGCCTCGGCGCGCGCGCCTTCCTCCGGTTCCCTGCTGGATCAATTGCTGGAGGAGCAGGATCCCGCGCCGGAACGTCCGGTGGAATGGCGCGATGCCGAGGATCTGGCCTCGTTTATCGCGCGCGCTACCAAGGGCCACCTGGAACCGCGCCCCGATCCGGAAAAACTGCGGCGCACCGCGCAACGCGAAGCGCTGGCCACGGAATTGTTGAAAGGCATCCTCCATCATCCCCGCATGCAGGCCATGGAAGCGGCCTGGCGCGCCGCCTTCATGCTCATCCGCGGGCTGGACACGGACAGCCATCTCCAAATATATGTACTGGACATTACCTTGCCGGAACTGGTCTCGGAAATGGCCGCCGTGCAGAAGGAGCTCAGCCAGAAAGGCCCCTGGGCTCTCATCGCCGGAAATTATACCTTCGCCCAAACCGAGCTCGACGCCCAGGTGCTGCGCCGGCTGGCCGCCCTGGCAAGCTCGCTGGGAGCACCTTTCCTGGCCGAAGCGCAGCTTCCGCGCGAGGCTGTCGACCCCGCCTGGAGCGAGCTGCGGCATTCCCCCGACGCTCCCTGGATCGGCCTGGCGCTGCCCCGCTTTTTGTTGCGCCTGCCGTACGGCAAGGACACCGACGCGCTCGACAGCTTTCCGTTCGAAGAGATGCCGCGGAGCGAACATGGCTCTTACCTGTGGGGCAATCCGGCGTTCTTTTGCGCCTACCTGCTGGGCCAGTCGTTTCTCGAACAAGGTTGGGAGATGCGCCGGCTGGAGCGCCGCGTCGAGGGCCTCCCCTTGCATGTCTACCGGGAGGATGGAGAAGCGGTGGCCAAACCATGCGCTGAAATTCTCATGACGGAAAAGGACGCCCTGAGCTTGCTGGAAGCCGGTTTCATGCCGGTGGCGTCGCTGAAGGAGCAGCCCGCAGCGATGGTGGTCCGCTTCCAGTCGATCGCCAAGCCGTTGGCGCCGCTCGCCGGACTGCACTAAGTCGGCTGACGCGCCTGCGGCGCTAACCAGCGAGCCTGAAACTTTGAGGAGCCAAGTGGGGCAGGTTGGCAACCTGCGGCGGGTTGGTAACCCGCCCGTGGAGTTTGGCCATTTGCTCCCTAACTGGCACCCCACCGGTGGCGCGGGCTTCAGCCCGCGAAGGCGAGCGGAGCTCGCTTCGGCGGGTTGGTAACCCGCCCGGTCTATCGTAAGATACCGCGGAAGGCCGATTACCAATCGGCCGCAGGATGCCATCCTGCCCCACTGATGGGTAGCCTTCTGCTGAAGCCGCTCTAACCAAACACAGCACAAGTACTGACGGGTAGCGTCCCGCTGAAGCCGCCCTTAAACACAGCACAAGTGTGGCCGGCTGTTTTGATATGCTATATTCGCGATGACTTACGAAGCGGGCGCGCGTATCGGCGATTATGAGGTCGTCGAGCGCATCGGCGCGGGCGGCATGGGTGCGGTCTACAAAGTCCGCAATCTCATCACCGACCGCATCGAAGCCATGAAGGTGCTATTGCCCGACCTGCGCCAGGCCGCCGACCTGGCCGAGCGCTTCAGCCGCGAAATCAAAGTCCACGCCAGCCTGGTCCATCCCAACATCGCCGCTTTGCATACCGCCATGCGGGTGGACCACCAGCTTCTCATGCTCATGGAGTACGTGGAGGGCACCAGCCTGGCGGACCGGCTCCGCCAGGGACCCATGCAGGTGCTGGAGAGCGCCGGCTTCATCTGCCAGGTCCTGTCCGCCTTGAGCTATGCGCACGAGCGGGGCATCATCCACCGCGATATCAAGCCCGCCAACATCATGGTCACACCGGCCCGCACCGTCAAGCTGATGGACTTCGGCATCGCCACCACTACCAACAGCGGAAGCCTGCAGAACCGCCTGACCGCCGCCGGGATGGCCCTGGGCTCGGTCCACTACATGTCGCCGGAGCAGATCAAAGCCGGCGCCCCCGACGCCCGCTCCGACCTCTATTCCCTGGGCATAACGTTCTACGAAATGATCACCGGGCAGTGCCCCATCCGCGGCAACAGCGAGTACGAGATCATGGCGGCACACCTCGCCATCGCCCCACGGCCTCCTACCGAGCTCAATCCGTTTCTTCCGCCGGCGCTCTCCGCCGTCATCCTGAAGTCGATCGAAAAGCGGCCCGACGACCGCTTTCAAACCGCGGCGGAATTCCGCGCCCGGCTGGAATCGCTGATGTCCGGTGGAACTACCACCGTCGCGCAACCGGCCATGGGGACCGCCCCGCAGCCGGAGATCGCGCCGCGCGCCGCCACTCCGCCCTCCGGCACGTCCATCCTGAGCCCCGCGGTGCTGGAAGCCACGGTGAAGGATCTGGCGGTCTACATCGGGCCCATGGCCAAGATCATCGTCAATCGCGCCGCCAAGCAGGCGCAAAGTCCCAAGCAGTTGTACGAGACGGTGGCGGCGGAGATTCCGTCCGTCGCCGATCGCACCAAGTTCCTCACCAAGCGCGGCGCTTGACCGTCCCCGGGACAACTTGTCCCGAAGAAAACCTGCTCGCGATTGATTCTACAGGAATGGATGCGAATTCTCGGGACAACTTGTCCCGGAAAGATGGCTACTCGCCCTCGAGCATCTTCATGGCCTTCGCCATGCTGATGCGCATGCGATCGAACGACCCGGCCAGCACGCTTATCTCGTCTTTGCCGTGCACCGGAAGTTGCGTCTCGTCGAGCTCGCCTTTGCTGATCCGGTCGGCCATCCCGGAGAGCTGCGATACCGGGCGAACGACGATCAGGATGAGCGCCAGATCCACGGCAATCAACGTGACCAGCGCCACCAGGCCCATGCCGGTCAGCAGATTCTTGAAAGCGCTGTCGGCCATCCGAATGGGCAGCGACGCGGGTACGGAAACAATCTGCGCGCCCACCACCTCGTTCGGTTGCCACCCGAACCCGTTGGTACTGCCATAAATGGCAACCATGGCGGGAGGCGCCGCCGCGGCGGTGGAGTGACAGGACAGACACGGCGGAAGGGCAACCAGAGGCTGCGCCAGATACCATGAGGTCCCGGCCACCGTTTCGCGCGATCCCAACTTGGTTTTGGTGCCCGGGTTGTCGCGGAAAATGCGGATGATGTCGGCTTCCCAATCGGCGGGACGGTCGCGCGGGTTGGTGGGATTGAGCGTCGCCTCCTTATAGCTGTACTCCGGATACTTGGCGCGCAGATAGTTGAAACTCTCGGTGGCCGCGTAGGCTGGAACCGTCTGCGGATGGAACGTGGCCTGGTCCCCGCTCAGCAGCGGCTTGATTTGCTTGGTAGTGTAGTCGCGCATGGAAAGCGCGGTCTGCATCATCAATTGCGCGTTCTGAATGACTTCGTCGGTGGCATTCTTTTGCAGGAAGCCGTGTGCCATGTAGGCTGCAAAGGCAAATCCGATTCCAAAAACGATGACAAACACCAGGGTGAATTTCGCGACCAGCTTCATAGTTTTCCCGAGACGGTAAGACAGCCGCCAGCATACAAAGTCCCGCGTACTTTGTAAAGCTGCCGATGCGCTAGGGCTGCCCGACACGAAAGTGGAGGCGAGGCCGAATGTCGAACGAAAACAGCACGAATCCGAGCGTACCCGGTACGCCAGGCGCCATGCCGCTGCGGGCAACCCATCTCCAAGGGCCACGAGGCTT
>CAZARO010000740.1:0-3715 GCA_964487165.1 uncultured Solibacteraceae bacterium
CGGATTCGCACCGCCGGGTTCGCAGTCGCCGGAACCAATCCAGGCCGTTACGGTAACTGTCGGCGGCATCGCCGCGCCTACGGTTTTATACGCGGCGATCCCGAGTTGGTCGGTGGGTGTGCTGCAGATTAACTTCACGATTCCGTCAAGTGTGCCGGCGGGCCGGCAGCCGGTCGTGGTGACGATCGGGACGACACCGTCTCCGGCGGCCTATATCACGATTCAGTAGTCGCGCGCGGCATCCCTGCGGTCGATTTGAGCACTCTGAGGCGACGGCGACGGAGCTTTCAGCTGTCATTGTCCCTACCTGGCGGGCTGAAGCCCACCCCACCGGTGGCGCGGGCTTCAGCCGGGCTTTAGCCCGCGAAATATCGCGTCGCGATGACCCGAGGCCTCGCCCGCCTCCGCGTCAGCTCCGCAGCGCTACCAACTCGCGCAGGGTTGCCTCAGCCTGGTCGATGGATTGCCAGTACGCGTCGTATAACAACCCGCCGTCGATGCCGCACCGGTCGACCGTTTTGGTGTCGCCGGCTTCATAGGCCAGTGTGCAGGCCAGCAGCCGTCCCAGGCCGCCGCCATGCTCTTCGAGAGCCATTTGGATATCGCCCGCGAGCCGCACCTGCACCAGGATCTGCCGCATGGGGACATCCAGAATAGCATCGAGAGTAGAGAGCAGACCCACCAGAAAACTGCTTCCGGGAGCGGCGTCGCCCTGGGCCGCCGCCAGCGATTCGCACATGTATCCGCGCTGCAGGGCCGTTCCCAAATACGTCACCGGGCATCCGCGTTCCGAGGCCAACGCCAGAAGAGTTCCCCAGCGCGACAGGTATTCCGTGCCCATCCAGGTGACCACGGCTTCCACCGAGCGTATCGGCCGGCTTCTTCCGAACAAGGCGGAATTCGCGAGGCGCAGCAGACTGTAGGTGAGCGAAAGATCGGCCGAGACGGTAGCCGAAACGTCCTGCGCCGAGGCATCCGGGTCCTGGCAGGCCCCGATGAGACGCACGCGGCCAGCTTTGAGGTGGGGAGGTGCTCGCCCTTGACGGTTTCCGGGCGGCGCAGGAAATAGCCCTGGAAGAGGTCGAAGCTCAGGGCGAGACAACGATCCATCATGGCTTCGGACTCGATCTTTTCGGCGATCAGCCGGAGCCCCGGCCGGCGCATTCGCGCGTGCCGTTCCAGTTCGGCATCCGGGAGGGCGAGGACATCCAATTTGATATAGTCCGCCAGCGGGACCGCCGCGGCCAGATTGCCCTCGAGAGTAAAATCGTCCAACGCGATGCGATAGCCGCGCTTTCGTAACATATCGAGGCGCGCCAGAAGATCGGCGTCCAGGTCGACGTGCTCCAGAATTTCCAGCACGCAGCGCTCCGGCGGGATGATGGGCTCCGACATCAGAATGCTGCGCGTGCAGTTGATGAACAGCAACTCCTGCCCGGCCATTCGGTCCACGCCGATATCGACGATCGCGTTCAGCATCACCTGGGCAGTGGCGAGTGTTCCGTCAAGCACGCCGGCCTCGCCGGTATCGGTGCCGCGAAAGAGCAGTTCGTACCCGTGAATCTTCCGCGCGGAATCGTAGATCGGCTGGCGGGCCAGAAATACATTCACACCGTACTTATCGGCGATCCTGGGAAAACTCCTGGGAAGAAGCTTGGAGTTAAGTTAGGTTGTTAGCCTAACTATGGTAAACTTCTGCTCCCGGTTCGTGCCACAATCGGGGAGGCGGATATCCGCGTGCACATTCGTTTGAACCAGGACGAAAACGTTCTGGAATACTGGATCTCCGACGAGACTCTGGTTTGGACGGTACCTGTCAGGGATATCGTTCTCGTGGCGGAATACACCACCAACCAGGGGCCGACTGCCGACGACTACTACCTGGTGTTCGTATGGGCCGCGAACGGCGTCTTGCGCTTTGCCACCGCCGATTTCTATGCGGCTGGATGCTTCGAAACCGTCAACCTCCTGGCCAAACAGTGGGGAACGAACCTCGAGTTCGGACTGATCCACTCCACCGATTGGGCGTCGCGCGTGATGTGGCCGCCGGAACTGGCCGGGCAGGAGTACTTCGAGTTTCGCGAGGCGCGGCCGAAAACTCTGGGGGAGCGCTTGCGGAAGATCGCGCTCGGGCCGGCAATCGAATATTCGCCCTGCGAGACGGTGCGCGCCTTTCTGGCTTCTCACTCCGGGCGCTGACCGCGACAGCCCTACCGGCCGGGGACCCCGACCCAGCCGCGGCTCATGACGTCACCCAGGGTCAGCAGCAGCAGGATGGCCAGCCAGAGCAATCCGCCCACCAGTACCAGGCGTGTCAGCTTGGTGCTGTGGCGCACGTGCATGAAGAACAGCGCCACCAGCATCATCTTGCAACAGGCGATCACCAGCGCGACCACCACGCTGAAGGGGCCCAGGTCCACAAAGGCCACGGCGGTGGTGGCCACCGTGAGACAAATCAGCCCCAGAAAAACGAGCACATAGGTACCGACGCTATCGACGTGCTGGTGGGTGTCTTGATGAATATCTTGGGACATAGCTATTTCATGTGGCGATCGATCAGATACAACAGCGGGAACAGGAAAATCCAGATGATATCGACGAAATGCCAATAGAGGCCTATCAGGTCCACGGGCGTATTGTATGCGGCCGAATATCTGTCTTTGCGCGCCTCGAAAATCAGGTACAGCAACAACCCCGCGCCGATGATCATGTGGAGGGCGTGCAGGCCGGTCATGGCGAAGTACAGCGAGAAGAATAACTGCGCGTGGCCCTGGCTGACGACGTTGTCGGGATTCAGCCCCTCCAGGTGGAACGTCGGCCCCGGAATATGGTGCTCTTCATATTTGTCGTACCATTCCTTCGCCTTCACGCCCAGGAAGACGCCGCCCAGTAGCAAGGTGAGAATCAGGAACAGGACGATCATCTGTTTCTGCCCCAATTGCGCGGCACGCACCGCCAGCACCATGGTCAAGCTGCTGCACAACAGCACCACCGTGTTAGCGGCGCCCCAATAAACATTGATGCTGGTGCTGGCGGCGGCGAACACATCGGGGTACGTATGGCGGTACACGGTGTAGGCCAGAAACATGCCGCCGAAGAACATCACTTCGGTGATGAGGAAGATCCACATCCCCAAAGTGGAGGCGTCCTTCTGCTGCGCCTCGGTGTCGAACTGCTCGCGCAAGGCCAGGGTTTCTTCGTGAACGTGAGCGTCGCTAGCCAACTTGAATCTCCTCCCCGATCACCGAGCTGTAATCGTAAGCTTCGGTGGTGACGATAGGGGTCTCGTCGAAATTGTGCAGCGGCGGCGGCGACTGGGTCTTCCACTCCAGGCCCGAAGCGCCCCACGGATTGGCCGGCGCCATGGCCCCGTAGCGCAGCGACCAGACGAAGTAGATCATGGGCATGAGATAGCCCACGGCCAGCACCGACGCGCCGGCGGTAGAGAGCACGTGCAATACCTGGAACTCATCGGGATAGACGTGATAGCGCCGCGGCATCCCCATGTATCCCAGAATGAATTGCGGGAAGAAAGTCAGGTTGAAGCCCAGAAAGACAACCAGCGCCGAAAGTTTCGCCCATCCCTCGGGATACATACGGCCGGTCATCTTAGGCCACCAGTAGTGCAGTCCGCCCATGTAAGCCATGATTGTTCCGCCCACCATGATGTAGTGGAAATGCGCCACCACGAAGTAAGTGTCGGTAACATGCACGT
>CAZARO010000741.1:0-3711 GCA_964487165.1 uncultured Solibacteraceae bacterium
CCGAGCCACAGCGCGGCGCTGACCAGCGAAATGGCCGCGGCCACGTATAAGGCATTCTTCCATCCAAAATGCGCGGCCAAAACCGGCGTCAAAGCGGGAGAGATGAAGCCGCCGATGTTGGCGCCGAAATTCAGGACGCCACCCGCGGTGCCGGTGCTGACTCCCGCCACCTCCATCATCGCCGCCCAGAATGGGCCTTCCACGCAAAAGATCAACGCCGTGGCCATCGCCAGGCACACTACGGCGGTGTAGGCGTTGGGAGTACGTGCGCCGCACGCCACGAACACTCCGGCGAAAGAGGCCACCGCGGCCAGGCAAAGGCTCACCAGCCACGCGCGAAAAGCCAGCCCGAGCATCGCGCGCGGATCGGCCACCATGCCGCGCCACAGAAGCGAAACCGCGGTGCGCGTCACGCTCCACCAGAACCACGCGCCGCCGCGCGAGGCTGCGGTCTCGCGAAGATCGCCCACGGTGGATGCGGCCCGCTCGTGGGTGGTGACCCGATCGAGCAGCCATTCGGCAATACGATCCTTACGCATTCGCGACTCCCGGCAGTTTCAGCCCTTCCAACAGGCGGCGGTAGCTGCGCTGGGCGCGCGTCACGGCGTCCACGCCGATGCCGCTGACGTGGAAAAATCGCTTGGCGCGGCCGCCGCGTTGCGGCGTAGGATCGCCCAGGCGCGAAGTGATCAGGCCTTTGTCCTCCAGGCGGTCGAGCGTGGTGTAGAGCGCCCCGGGCGCCGGCTCGCGGCCGGCCCGTTGGCGGATTTCGTCGCGGATGGCGACGCCATACGCACGGTCGCCGAGACGCAGAATAGCCAGCAGCACCACCTGTTCGAATTCGCCTAGAGTAGGCAGGCCGGGCATTTTTCCTACAGCGTAGTGTAAATAGGAAGCGAGCGCAAGCGGAAAATGCGGCATACTGGCATTACCGTGACGCATAGTTGGGCATACCGATGGCTGCCGCTCGGCGGGTGCGCGCTCGCCGTCTGCCTGGCCCTGGCGCAGGACGTGTTAGTGCGGACCGGCGTGGCGCTGGTCCGCGTGGATGCCCAGGTAAACAGCGCCGCCGGCGGCGTCAACGGGCTCAGCAAGGAAGATTTCGAGGTCCACGACAACGGCCAGTTGCAGCGAGTGCTGTATTCCTCGCAAGACGATCAGGCGCTGGATCTTCTGCTGCTGTTCGACAACAGCGGCAGCATGTTGCCGGCCATGCGAAGGCTGGCCGCATCGGCGCACACGGCGCTGGCGGAACTGCGCAAGGGCGATCGCGTGGCGGTGGCGAATTTCAACGCCGACGCCTGGCTCATCGGCGACTTCACCGACAATCTGGAGGAGGTGGAAAAGACCGTGGCGCGCGTGGTGGACCTGCGTTTTGGCGGCGGCACACACATTCTGGCGGCCGTCGATTCGGCCGGTGAGTACTTCCACAAACATGCCGATCCCCAGCGGCGGCACGCCATTCTGGTCCTCACGGATGACGACGGGCAGTACTCCGCAGACGAAAAGTCGGTGGTCAAGCGCATGTGGGCCGACGATATCCTGGTGTGTGGATTGATTATCCCGACGCCCATGTCGCAGCGTGGAATTGCCTGGCGGGAAGGTGCGGAAGGCATGCAGGGGGTGGCCGCTAAAACGGGCGGCGAGACGGTGGATGCCGACGACCCCGGGCACACATTCCGCGAAATGCTGCGCAGCATCCGCCGGCGGTATAGCATTTACTACGCCATGCCGGCGGGCAAGCCAGGCTCGTCGCGGCGCGTGGAGTTGGCGCTCAGTCCGCAGGGCCGGTCGCGCTATCCCGACGCCCAGGTACTGGCGCGCAAAGGGTACGTGATGCCCAAGGGCGCGGCGGCATCGCAGTAATCTGGAGGCGCCCTATCGGCCGGTACGATAACTAACGCCCGCCCTTTTTGCCATCTGCAGTCTATGTCGTCGCTCTATGGCTCACGACTGAGAAGATGGCGTGAGCACGCGACGGAGTCCACCTACGATAACATCCTGCTGGAAGAAGTAAATTCGCGACGGTAAGAACAGCAGCTCAACTTGTGTAGAATGGCAGATAGCTACTTGTTTATTTCGGAGTAAAGGACCGTCAAATGAGAATCGTTTCGCGAGCCGCCAGCCTGGCTTTGGTTCTGGTGAGCATTACGTGCGCGCAGGACGCAATTTTCGACAAATCGGCGCTGGTGGGAGCCAGTGGCGCGAAAACAACACCAGTGGATTTGACCGTCTCCAATACCGGCGTGGCCATCCGAAGTAAAGGCAAGACGCCATCGGTGATTCTTGACCTTCCGTACAGCTCTATTAACAGCCTTAGCTACACTTTCTTAGATCAGGGGAGGGCTTGGCTAACCCCGGTTATGGGTCCAGCGGCCCTGTTCATCAAAGGCCAGAGTCACTGGCTGGTGATCGAGTCGAATGCCGGGGCCGTTAACGGGAGAACCGTACTGCGGTTGGGCAAGACGGAATACCGTGAGGTTGTCGCCGCCCTTACTGCCAGATCCGGCAAGCGCGTGGAGATGCTGGCTCCCGGTAGCACCCTGGTAGACCCGACGGTCGGCAGCCACGACGAGAATCAGATCGTACCTTTTCAGATCGATCAGGTCCGTGCCGCGCTCAAACCCGCCATGGAACATTGTTTCTGCAAGGTGAGTAAGTCCAAAGAGGACCGCCTTGAGTGCAATCGCGGTTTGAAGCCGCCCGACTCTATTGGAGGCAGTGAAGAGGTGACGGCAATTCTGGAACCCCAAGGACAGCAAACGCAGGTTCAGATCAGGACCGCAAAGGGCTTTGGTCGGAACTGGTCATCGCCGGTCTACCTGGAAATGCTACGAACGCTCCAGGCCGCTCATTGAATGAAGCCAGCGGCCGCTTCTATCTGTCGCCAAATACCTTCAGGGAGTGGTCGCCCTCTCGCCGGCATCCAGCTTTTTCCTCGGAACGCCCTTAGTATGGCAGTCCGCGCACTTCACCCAGTGGACATTGTGCTTGCTCTTAGTGGAAGCGAAGCTGGTATCCATCTTCTCCACGTCGAGCCCGCAATTCGACATCTTAGGATGGCAAGTGGCGCATGACGCCTTGGTGGTTTGCCCGTGCTGCGCGTGGCAGGCCAGGCAGCTGATGCCCTCGTGGACGCCCATGCCAGTGCGATCGTCTCCGCTGCCCACTTGCGCCGTAGCAAGCGGCGCGTGGCATTGGTAGCAGAGGGCCTGGCGCCGATCATTGCTCATCTTCACCGCGCGCGCTCCGTCGACCATCGCCGGCAAAGGCAGGTCCGCCACCGGAATGTACTGCTCGGTGCGCCGGTCAAAGAGCGCCAGCGATGGCCGCGTGACTTCCTGCGCGGGGCCCGCGACTGTACCCTTCTCGCCGGCCTTATTCATGGGCTGGCCCTCGCGATGCATTTCGTGGCACGTCACGCACGGCATGGACGGCATGTTGGCCAGCTTCGCGTCCGTCAGGCGCCACGGACCTTTGCGGTCGACGGGCGTCACTAGCGCCGAGACGCCGCCTTCGAACTGCATGCCATGGCAGCGCAAGCAATCGTCCATCAGCATGTTCTCGGCGTTGTATTTCTTGTCGAGGAAGATGCGCGAGTAGGTGGCGCTGTGCGGGCCGGCCTGCCAGGCGGCGTACTCCTGGCGATGGCATCCCTGGCACTGAGCGTTCATGGCCTGCGCGGCGCTATTGGGAAACGCAATCCGCTCC